>JBCDJE010000411.1:0-4603 GCA_038748185.1 Bacteroidota bacterium | reverse complement strand
AATTACAATGAAATACCATTGATCCCGATTTAATCATAAAACTTACTACAATTTTTAAAAAAGATAATACTGATACCCATTTAAAAATTTTAGTTGATCCTTTAAATAAGAATTAGGCTTTTTCTAAAATAGAAAGTGAGGAATATTTGGGCAGTATTCAATAAAATAAATCTATTTTTTATGAAACTAAATTTTAAGGCTCGATTATTTTTTCCAACAGTAATAGCATTAGCGTTAATGTTTACTATATCAGTGGTAGTTTACATCAATATAAATTTCTTATTGAAAAATTCATCATGGGTAGAACATACTTATAAAGTTATAGATGATGGGAATGAATTATTAAAATTCATGATAGACCAAGAAACTGGCATGCGTGGTTTTGCTATTACTGGTAATGAAGATTTTCTTGAACCCTATAAAGAAGGTTCAAACAATTTCTCTATGCTCATGGAGGAATTGCAAGTAACAGTTAGTGATAATCCTGCACAGGTTGCCCGCTTAAAAAAAATAAATCAACAGGCCATTACTTGGAAAGAGGATATTGCGAAAAAGTATATAAACCTGCGAAAAGATATAAAAGAAGGAGAACTGCAACGAGAACAATTATTCCTTTTGATAAAATCTGGTGTAGGGAAAAACAGTATGGACAAGATCCGGAATTTAATTGAAAGCTCTAATTTATCTTCATTGGCCAAAAGCAATATTACGTTAGATATTATCAACATGGAAACGGGTCTGAGGGGGTATCTTTTAAACAGAAAAGAAAATTACCTAGAGCCTTATGATTTTGGAAAAACAGATTTAAAAAAACATTTGATTGAATATAGGGCAAATCAATTAGTACAAAATGCAATTAATGACTGGATAAACAACTATGCAGAAGTTGCTATTGAATACAATAAAAAAGCAATGGAATCGGCGACCATGCAAGATCTATACGTGGAGTTTAACAAAAAAGAAGGGAAAAAATATATGGATACCATGAGAGGTATGATTGCAACTTTTACTGATACTGAAAGAACATTGCTTACTAAAAGGAATGATAGTAAAGATAGTACAGCTAGTTTAACTATAAACTTATTAATAGGCATTACCTTATTGGCATTTATTGTTACGATATTTATCGTATTTAAAGTTACTGGCGATGTTGTAACACAACTAGGAGGTGAGCCAGAAGTGGTATCTGTGATTTCACAAAGGGTTTCAGATGGTGACCTTACAGGCAACTATACAACTAAAAACGACAGTTCAGGTATTTACAAAAATATGGTTGAGATGTCTGATAATTTAAAAACGATAGTAATGACAATTTACGATGCAGCTACACGAATTGGTAATGCCTCGGTACAATTGAGAGATGCATCACAAACTGTATCTTCAGCAACTACCCAAGAAGCTGCTTCGGTAGAAGAAATTTCGTCTACAATTGAACAGATAACTGCCTCTATTCAATTAAACTCTGAACATGCACTACAAACTGAAAAGTACTCTAAAACTGCGTCTGAGAGTATTAAACAAGTAAATGAGAAATCTGTTAAGGCCGTGGAAATGAACAAAAAGATTACAGAAAAAATAGAGGTAATTAATGAAATTGCCCGACAGACCAATATCTTGGCACTGAATGCAGCAGTAGAAGCAGCAAGGGCTGGCGAACAAGGGAAAGGTTTTGCTGTAGTGGCAGCTGAAGTAAGGAAACTCGCTACTAAAAGTGAAGTGGCTGCAAGTGAGATTATCGATTTTGCCAAGCAATCTCTACATGCGACAGAAGAAACGAATTCTTCGTTAGATAAAATGTTGCCTATAGTGGAAAAAACCACAGAATTAGTTCAGGAGATTTCAGCTGCAAGTACTGAGCAAAGCACAGGTGCTAATCAAGTAACGCATCAGTTCAAGAATTAAGTAATACCACACAAGTAAATGCTTCTTCTAGTGAAGAAATGGCACGAAGTGCCGAGGAACTTGCCGTACAAGCACAACAACTCAACGAGGTTATTAAATTCTTCAAGTTTGACAATAAATTAAATACCTTTCAGTCCAAGAATACTCCGTCTAAAATGGAAGTAACAACTGAGTCTAAAAACGATAATTTACATAGAGATACCGAAGGGTTTGAGCTTGAGTTCGAGGAAAATGTTTAAATGATACAATGTCATTTCATTGTACTGATTCATGTTTGATCTTATCTATTCTTCTCCGAATTATTAATTCTTGAAGTCATATTTTTAACTGATGTGACATGAGCGTACCTATGTATAGTAAGGTAGTTCTCTGTATTCTTTTTGGTAGCTAAAAAAATAGGTCAGGGATGAGAATTTTTCTGAATAAAAATACTTTAAAATGAAAGAAAAAAAAATTATAAAAACACTGCTTCTTTCCACCTTCCTAATTATTGTATACGGATATTGCCATGCTCAGGAAATTGAAATTGTAGTTTCTCATAATCCTGTAAATAGTACGAAAACTCTAAAAAATGCTAGAGAAGGAGAAGAAAAAGACAACAAAGAAAAATCAGCAAATGCCTTTGAGTTTAGAACAGTATATCAAGGTAGTATCTTAGGAAATGTTAGAGGTGGCATAAAAACAGGAGTTAATTACATGGGAAAGTTATCTATTACCATGCGTCTTGATACCGAACAGGCTGGTATGTGGAAGGGTGGAAGTTTTTTTCTTAATGGGATTAATGTTCATGGAGGCACGCCTACCTCCAACCTCGTTGGAGACTTTCAACCTATTTCTAGGAATGAAGCAACAGAAAGGACAGGGTTATTCGAACTTTGGTATCAGCATCGTATCGGACGTCTTAGCATACTAGCAGGGCTTCATGATATGAATACATCATTTGGCACCTCGAAGTTTGGCGGAGGATCGACTAACTCGGCATTCGGTATGTTTCCTAGTATTGCCCCTAACTTAGGTAATACCTTTTC
This sequence comes from Bacteroidota bacterium, assembly GCA_038748185.1. GTDB lineage: Bacteria > Bacteroidota > Bacteroidia > Cytophagales > Flammeovirgaceae > Chondrinema. The sequence continues at coordinate 1,673 of JBCDJE010000411.1, read as the reverse complement.
TATCTTTCCAAGAACGATGCCTGGGCTTTATCTAAAATATGCTTCTGAGAAAATAACCCTACAAGGAGCCATATATACGGGGGAACAAAATACTGTAGAGGAAGATCCTTTTAATGTACAATGGAATTTCGAAGAATCTCTTTTTTTAGTCGGAGAGGTTCACCTCAAAAGGATGAGGGAAAAAACGGAGATGGGGATCATAAAGTTGGGTGCTATTTATCATTCAGGAAATTTTCCAGCATTAGCAAGTAGTACTTTGCAGCGTAAAAGGAACCTAGGTGTTTACTTAATAACAGACCAGATGCTCCTCTGTGAAACAGCGGACAAGGGACAAGGTTTAGGCTTTTTTCTTGAGGCAGGTATAGCGCCTGGGAATCAGAATATGATAGATTTCTTCTCTGCTGGGGGTGTAGTTTACAAGGGTCTTTTCCCAAAAAGGGACAACGATGTATTATTCTTCGGAACAGTCAACTCCTTGCTTGACGAAAACTTTATAGACAGCTTACCATTCCCAAGAGATAGGTCTAGAACTATTTTGGAAATGAACTATTTACTCAAAATAAATGAAAATATTTCTGTTCAACCGGATATCCAGTACATTATAGATCCAAGTGTAAATTCTTCACTTCGCAATGCGCTGTTAGGGATATTGAACTTTACTTTTAGCCACTAGTCAGGTTGACATTAATCGGTACACTTTCACCTGGCCGCCTTTATTGTTTAAAGCTCAATTGAATTTCCTTTTCGAGCGGTGACATTTACCCCAGGCTGGAGTGTAATTTCTTCACATTAAACCACTGCCGTGGCGGTCAATTTTCGATATACTCGTACACATGTCGACGAAGTTATTCGGTCTAGTTAAACTTTTGCATATTTAGGCTTCCATACATTTTTGCCATAAACCCTAATTTAATATTTAAGTCTGGGCTTAACTTAACTAATTGCACAAACTAAGGTAGTAACTCCAGCTTTCTTCTTGAAATTTTAAAGTACGCTTGATTTAGTGTAGAAGCCCTATATCAAAAAACTGATATAGGGCTTTCCCATTCATACACTCGCAGAAAATACTTCATTTAATTAATAAAATTCATCATAGCTTATCTTTTTGTATAATAAATCGAATCACCTCTGGTTCAATATTTCCTCCCTCAATTTTAATCAGATAAACGCCATCGTGATTGATTAGAGAAATATCAACTTCTATTTGATCAATGGGATTTGGAATTTTCAACGTCTTTTGAACGGTAACTCTGCCTAAAACATCACTAACTACGTAGTGAAACGTACCTGTAATTAAGCCGGAAAACTTCAAATACATTTTTCTACCTGCTGTAACTGGATTTGGATATATCCTCAAAATATACTCACTATCAAGGTCTGAACTATTACTAAATGTTGACAAGTTATTATCGGATGCTTCTTCGTTAGAAGTACTATTAGCGATTCTAGCATTAGTCATTACAGAGGTTTTCTTAATCAGTTGTACATCATCGATTACAACTCCTGTACTTCCTGAAGAAGTACTCTTGAAGACAATGACTGCTTGACCACTCTGAGGAACAGTAAACTGAAACTGCTCTTCGGTATAGTCGGGGGCTTTCTTGTTGGCTGTAAAGCTGCCAAGCACTTGTGTATTTACCGATACTTCTGCTGTTACACTTCCTGAAGCACTT
>JBCDJE010000410.1:0-4608 GCA_038748185.1 Bacteroidota bacterium | reverse complement strand
CTTCAGAAACCAAAGTGATTGATTTTATCTTTATCCCAGCAATGTTAGGAGGTGATGTTTTTCTATTAGAAAAAGAGTTATTAAAGGCATACGATCAACTGATTCAAGTGATACAAGAAGAAATGGTAAAATCATGAAACTTTTTAATGCTGGAAAAGAGCAACAAGGTAGTAAAAGAAATTTTGGCAGAGATATACTCTTAGGTATTGCTGTAGGAGATGCACTGGGTGTACCGGTAGAATTTAAAGACAGACAGGAGCTAAAAGTATTCCCCGTGAAAGACATGCAAGGATATGGTACACATAACCAACCAGTCGGTACTTGGTCTGATGACAGCTCGCTTACTTTTTGTTTGGCTGAAGAATTACTTTCAGGGTTTGATCTTTATACTATTGGTCAGTCTTTCCGAAGGTGGTATTATGAGAATCACTGGACACCCCATGGAGAAGTGTTTGATATTGGCAACTCAACCTTAAATGCCATAGAACGGTTGGGCATAAAAGGAATACAACCCGAATTGGCTGGAGGAATGGGAGAAAATGAAAATGGCAATGGTTCATTGATGAGAATACTTCCGATAGCGTTTTACGTAAAGGATTTACCTAAAGAAAATCGACATGAGATCGTAAAAAAGGTATCTTCTTTAACACATGCCCATTTTCGCTCTTTTACAAGTTGCTTCATTTATATTGAGTTGGCATTAGAGCTCATGGAAGGTTATCCGGTTTCTAAAGCCTTTAAACGTATGCTTCAAAAGGTGAAAAGCTTTTTAAAAGAGAAGGATTGTAATCCAGCAGAATTAAAGCTCTTTGAAAGAGTGCTAAGCCCAAAATTAGGAACAGCATTAGAAATGGATATTCGAGGTTCTGGCTATGTAATCCATTCTTTGGAAGCCAGTATTTGGTGCTTACTTACTACGCGCAGCTATGAGGAAGCTGTTTTAAAAGCTGTTAATCTTGGTGAAGATACAGATACAACTGGTGCAATTACGGGCGGGTTAGCGGGGCTTGTTTATGGCTATAACAAAATTCCAGATAGTTGGATTTCTCAGCTAGTTAGGAGAAATGATATTGAAAAATTAGCAGATAATCTGAATGAAAAGTTTACCTGATGAAATATGTTATGCAAGTACTGGAGTAATAAGAAAATAAAAGTCCTCTTTTTATTGAATGAAAAGCTAGTATCATAGGTAGTATTTTTCTACTTTCGATTGTTAAAATATATAACAACAAGGCTACTTAATTATCACTTTTTATAAACATTTTACCATAAATGATTATGAAAATAGTAGCCATTTCAGATACACACGGTTTACATAGGGAGTTGGTACTTCCCAAAGGAGATGTTATAATTCATGCCGGAGATTTTTGTGACATTGGAAACGAACAACATATCTTCGATTTCTTAACTTGGTTTGGTGAGTTAGACTTTGCGCATAAAATATTTATTGGTGGGAATCACGATTTTTTTGCTGCTGAACATCCAGAAGAATTTGCTTCAATCATCCCGAAAGGGATTACATATCTGAATGATAGTGGGATAATAATAAATGGAGTGAGGTTTTGGGGTTCTCCTGTAAAACCAGACCTGGTAGGCTGGGCTTTTGGGAAACTGAGAGGTACTCTTATGAATGAACACTGGAATCATATTCCCAATCAGATTGATATTTTAATTACGCATACTCCACCTTATGGGATTTTAGACAAACCCAGATCAGGAATATCAATTGGATGTGAAGAGTTGAGCAAAAGATTAAAACTCTTGCAACCTAGACTGCATATTTTTGGACATGTTCATGCAAGTTATGGTCAATTTTCAAAAGATGGAACGCTTTATATGAACGCTTCTAATATCCACTCAGAAAAGGGATTGGTTAATTTGCCTATAGTATTTTTTTGTAACTTTCTAAACTTTTCGCTTCAAATAATCAATAGCATTGCCTGTAATCTCAGAGTTCTTATCTCTTGATGTAGCCAATAATACTTCTGTAGATTCGGATATATGTTTTAAATCCCAATTACCTATTTCTTCATAAGAACAGTTTTTAGCAACACTACTAGGGACAATAGATACGCCCATCCCATTCTTTACCAATTGTACTATGGAATTTACATTATTTACCTCGTGCATTACCTTGGGTACAAATCCATATTTAGCGCAAATTGCAAGCAATGAGGTATTATAATGAAGAGCATAATCCTTGTTAAAAAACACAAAAGTAGCCTCTTTGAATTGTGCTATATCTTTATCTGAGTCAACTTGACAATTGTTGCGGTTATAAATCAATGAAAAGTGATCTTTAAACCAAAGTTTAGTCGCAATCTTTGGGGAAAGTATAGGTGCTCTAAGAATCCCTAAATCTAATTTACCTTGTTCCAAAGCTGCGATTTGTTTAATTGTGGGAACTTCATACAACTTAAAGTTTACATAAGGATAGCATGCAGATAAATGTTGAACTAACTTTGCTATAGCACCTGAAAAAGTCGAACTAATATATCCGATTCTGAACTCTCCACTCGTATTTTCATGGATTTTTCTAGTTTTCAAAATAATACTTTCAAAAGACTGCAGCATCTGCTTTGTTTCTGTCACAAAGAAGCTTCCTGCCTCTGTGAGTATCACTCGTTTATTGTTTCGATCAAATAACTGAACCTGTAATGCTTGTTCGAATTCTTTGATTTGCCTACTTAAAGGAGGTTGGGAAATATAAAGTTTTTCGGCAGCTTTTCTGAAGTTCAATTCTTCGGCAACTGCCAATACATATCTCAAGTGTCTGAATTCCATGATACTTTATAAGTATTAATAATTGACAAAATAAGTCTTTTTATGTCAATTACTCAAGTTATATATTTGACCTTCATTCAATAAAACCTATTAAGATGAAACAAGAATGGAATGCAGATTTTTATGACCAGAAACATGCTTATGTCTACAAGTATGGAGAAGCCGTTTTAGATTGGCTTAACGCCAAACAAGGAGAAGCTATTTTAGATGTGGGTTGTGGGACAGGGCATCTTACAGCCGAAATTCAAAAAGCAGGGTGCCAGGTAATCGGTATTGATTACTCTCCGGAAATGGTAAAAAAGGCACAAGAAAGCCATCCATCCATTACTTTTGAAGTACAAGATGCCGCCAATTTTACCTTCGATAATGAATTTGATGCAGTTTTCTCCAATGCTGCTTTACACTGGGTAAATGATGCAGTAGGTGTAATTCAATCCGTAAATGCAGCATTAAAAATGGGAGGGAGGTTTGTCGCTGAACTAGGTAGTGAATACAATGTGAGCAGTATATTAACTGCACTTAGAAAAAGTTTAAGCCAAAGAGGTATTAAAGTGCCCCGTAAAAATGGTCCTTGGTATTTTCCTTCTGTAGCTGAATATGCTTTGTTATTAGAAAAAAATGGTTTTCTCATAAAGCGCATCCATCATATAGAGCGTCCAACTGAATTAGCGGACAATCAATTTGGGATTTGCGATTGGTTGAATATGTTTGGAGAGGCATTTTTTATTGGTATGTCTACAGAAAAAAAGAATGCTATCATTATGGAAACCCAAGAAAGCATGAAAGAAACAAATTTTATAGATGGGAAATGGATAGCAGATTATCATAGAATTCGTTTAGAAGCCACTAAGAAACAATGCTTGTAAATAAGCTTTTTATAAAAAAATTAAGTGACTTTATTTTGTTTGATTAAATAGTTGACTAAACTTCTTAATTTATAAATAGTCTTATGAATGTAAAATATGCTTTAGGCGCGTTAATTTCCATTCCTTTTTTGCCACTTATGTATTGGCAAGGTAAAAAAATAAGGGCGAGCGTTCCAATGCTCCCAGAAGCCGAAGGGATACAGGGCATTATCACTTTGGAAAAAGAAAAAACGCTAAATATCATTACCATTGGTGAAAGTACTATTGCCGGGATTGGCGTCGAGACCCATGAAGAAGGATTTACTGGTACGTTTGCCAAAGCGTTAGCAGAAAAAAGTGCTACTAATATACGTTGGAAAGTATATGCCCGAAGTGGGTATACAGCCAAAAGGGTAAAAGAAAAACTCATTCCTAAAATTTCTGAGCAATCATTAGATTTAATTGTAATCGGTTTAGGTGGCAATGACGCATTTACTTTAAATAACCCTAAAAAATGGAGATTAGATGTTCAAGAACTGATTGATAGCATAAGAGAGAAATTTGAAGATACGCCAATTGTATTTACCAATATGCCTCCTATAAAAGAGTTTCCTGCTTTTACATCATTAATTAAGTTTACAGTTGGAAATCTGGTAGAAATCTTGGGAGAAAACTTGAATTTTGTAGTAGCAAATAATGAGAATGTTTATTATAACGCTGAAATCATCACCATTGCAGAATGGGTCAAAAGATTGAATATACAAGCAGCGAAAGCAACAGACTTTTTTAGTGACGGAGTACATCCCTCAAAATTTACTTATCAGGTTTGGGCAAGGGATTTATCCAATTTTATATGGGAAAAAGAAGCTATTAGAACCAGGTTAGATACAACCTAAAAGATATTTTAGCTGATCAGCAAGCAATAAGATTTAAAATTGATGCATTCTGCTTATTCTACTACTATTTTCAAATATTGTAT
>JBCDJE010000409.1:0-4623 GCA_038748185.1 Bacteroidota bacterium | reverse complement strand
GCATCTTTGAATTGAATGCATTGCCTGACAACAAACGGGTGATACCATCATGGGAAATTTCACCATCTACCAATCTGGATAACCCCGTCGCTGAGGTTTGACCAAAGCTTGAAAGTAAATAATCCGTATATAAATCTAAGGCATCTTCCATGGATAAAAGTTAACTCTTCATCTCATTTTTTCAAAAAGTGCGTAACGTCAGGTAGTAAGTAAATTTGTATAGGCATGAGCGTTGGCAGTGTTTGTTTCTCCTTGATACCAAAGTGCACCGGCAATTTTAAAATTTGAAAGCGGGGCGATCATGGTATTGTAAGCTCTTCCTGGTTTATGAGGCCCCCATTTTATACCTGTGAATGTCTTGGAGGCTGACAAAAGTTTTTCATCTGCTTCAATCCTGTTAGCCGACATCCATATTTCTACTGGTGTGCCTCCCCAACTTGCGTTAATTACACCAATAGGAATATCCATTTCTTTATGAAGTTTTCTTGCGAAGAAATAAGCAACAGCACTAAAGTTTTTCATACTTTCTGAAGTGCAAGTTTCCCAGTAGCCATTGGCATTGAGCTGTGGACTAGTTGCCGAACGATGGTTTACAGTAAATAATCTGATATCTGAATAATTGGCATTTTCAATTTCTGCCTTTGCATCATTTATACCTAGTACAGCAGTCCATTCCATATTCGATTGCCCTGAACATAACCATACCTCCCCACACATTACATTGTTGAGAATAATTTCATTCTTTCCTTTTATCCTAATTACAAAAGGCCCTCCTGCTTTAGGCGTAGCTACTGTTACTCGCCAATTACCTTGACTATCAACCACTGTTTCTTTTGTACCCTTTGCCCAACTGCAATTTACAGTTACATTTTCAACAGGCTTTCCCCAACCCCAAATGGTCACTTCAGCATTTTGCTGTAAAACCATATTATCGGCAAAGATAGAAGGCAAGGTAATAGCTGCATGTGAGAACGTGAAACAAGAAAGTAATAAACAGGAAAGAAGAGTAGAAATTAAGTATTTGTAGGGAATCATTTTCATAGATAAAAAGCTGATAATTTTTCAATTTAGCGAAATATACATTTTTTTCATAAATCGAAAGGAGCATGTGTTTAGGATATTTAATTTTTTAGCACTCAAGAGTCAATCCAACGTATTAAATAAATTTCACAAAATACAAAACTTCATTAATCTATCTCATTACATTTGGTAGATACATAGTATATCAAGAGATGGAAAATACATCACCAATTATCCGTTGGCAGCCCGACGAAGCGCTACAACGACGTTCAGGTTTAGCAGCCTACATTACTTGGCTAGCACAAAAAAAAGCACTCGTTTTTGAAGACTATCATCAACTTTGGAAATGGTCAACAAGCCATACAGTAGATTTTTGGGAAAGCCTGTGGGAATATTTTGAAATTACGGCTCATAGTCCTTATGAAATGGTACTCAACTCAGAAGAAATGCCTGGAGCAAAATGGTTTTCAGGTGCTACGTTAAACTATGCTGAACATATTTTTAGAAAAGCGAATGAGACACATCCGGCAATTATTTTTGCAGCAGAGAATACCCGTATTAATGAGATGAGTTGGCAGGAACTCAAGAAGAAAACAGCAGCATTAGCAGATTATCTAAAAAAATCAGGCGTAAAGAAAGGAGATTGTATAGTAGGGTTTATTCCTAATATCCCGGAAGCTACTATTGCTTTTTTAGCTGCCATTTCAATAGGCGCTATCTGGTCTTGCTGTTCCCCTGATTTTGGAACAGGTAGTGTACTTGACCGTTTTGGTCAAATACAACCTAAAGTACTTTTTACTGTCGATGGATATCACTACAACGGTAAAGCATTTGACAAAACTGAGGCGATAAAAAAATTACAGGCGGGTTTACCTACACTCGAAAAAACAATTGTTATCCCTTATTTAGAAACAGATAAGCCTCTTTCGGCAGAAGAAGTTTTTTGGGGTGAAGTAATGAAAAATACTACTGCTTATTTAAGTTTTGAAGCGGTTCCATTTGAACATCCCATCTGGGTGCTTTATTCTTCAGGTACTACCGGAATGCCCAAAGCCATTACCCACTCGCATGGAGGTGTGTTGTTAGAACACTTGAAATATCTTACTTTTCATAATGACTGTAGAGCAGGGGAACGTTTCTTTTGGTATACCACCACAGGTTGGATGATGTGGAATTTCTTAAACGCAGCTTTACTTACAGGGGCAAGTATAGTATTATACGACGGCAGCCCAGCATATCCATATATCAACCAATTATGGAAACTAATTGAAGCTTCTAAAATTAATCACTTTGGTACAAGTGCAGGGTTTATCATTGCTTGTATGAAGACTAGTGTAAGCCCTGCAACAGATTACGATCTTTCAAGTTTACGCTCTATTGGTTCAACAGGCTCTCCTCTGCCTCCTGAAGGTTTTGAATGGATCTACCAGCATGTAAAATCAACTATTTGGCTTATGTCTATGAGTGGGGGAACGGACGTTTGTAGTGCTTTCGTTGGAGGGAATCCGCTATTGCCAGTTTATGAAGGAGAAATACAATGTAGAGCGCTAGGTTGTGCTATGGATGCTTTTGATTCTGCCGGTAAACCACTTGACGACGAAGTAGGAGAGATGGTTATATCAAAGCCTATGCCTTCCATGCCAGTATTCTTTTGGAATGACCCGGAAATGAAGCGTTATAAGGAGAGTTACTTTAAAATGTATGAAGGTCTGTGGCGGCACGGTGACTGGATAAAAATCACTAAAAGAAAAACAGTCATCATTTATGGTAGGTCTGACGCTACTTTAAATAGAGGAGGTGTTAGGATTGGTACAAGTGAAATTTACAGGGCAGTAGATCAGATCGAAGCAGTTGCAGATAGTATGGTCACTTGCATTGAAATAAAAGGAGGAGCCTACTACATGCCACTTTTTGTAAAAATGAAAGAGGCAAAAACATTGGATAATTTGTTAATCTCTGAGCTGAAAAAAGTAATTAGGGAAACTTGTAGTCCACGGCATGTGCCTGATGAATTCATTGCTGTGGCAGATATACCTTATACTATGAGCGGTAAAAAAATGGAAACACCTATTAAAAAAATTCTCATGGGTCATTCCCCAGAAAAGGTACTAAATAAAGATTCGATGAAGGATCCTAAAGCTGTAGAATTCTTTATTAGTTTTGCAGCAGAAATGAAAGATAAGTTAAACTAATTATTATGTCAGTTGACATTGCTATTATTGGTGGAGGGATTGTTGGATTGGCTACAGCATATCGTTTAAAAGAATTAAATCCACAACTAAATATAGTCTTATTAGAGAAAGAAGCAGGACTTGCCAAGCACCAAACAGGAAATAATAGCGGAGTAATCCATTCAGGAATTTATTATAAACCGGGCAGTCTCAAAGCCACAAATTGCATTGAAGGTTATCATCAACTCATTGAGTTTTGTGAGCGAGAAACAATTCCCTATGAACTTTGCGGGAAAGTAATTGTAGCTACTTCAAAAGCTGAGTTGCCGGCAATGGAAAATATTTATAAACGTGGTATTGAAAATGGTTTAGCAAACCTAAAAAAAATAGATGCTGCAGAACTGAAAGCATATGAACCTCATATAAATGGGGTAGCTGGCATCCACGTACCACAAACAGGCATAGTAGATTATAAATTAGTTGCTAAAAAATATGGAGAACATTTTCAGAAAGTGGGTGGAGAAATAAAACTTGGTGAGCAAGTAAAAGACATTAGTTTAAAAAATAATAGTGCAGAAATAGTAACTCAAAATGCTACCTACGAAGCCAAGCTTATTATAAACTGTGCCGGACTTTTTTCTGATAAAATTGCTGCATTAACTATGCCCAAAATAGATGTACGTATCGTCCCCTTTCGTGGAGAATATTATGAATTGAGACCTGAAAAGCATCATTTAGTTAAAAATTTAATCTATCCTGTACCTGACCCGAACTTTCCCTTCTTGGGCGTGCATTTTACACGTATGATTGGAGGAGGAATAGAAGCTGGACCAAACGCAGTTTTTGCATTTAAAAGAGAAGGTTATCACAGAAGTGATTTTAGTTGGGGAGACGTATGGGGAACTTTCAGTTGGCCGGGATTTAGAAAGGTAGCGGCTAAATACTGGCAAACAGGACTAGGAGAAATTTATCGATCTTTTTCGAAAGCTGCTTTCACCAAAGCATTGCAAAAACTTATTCCCGAAATTCAAGAAGAAGATTTAGTGCCTGGTGGAGCAGGTGTAAGAGCACAAGCTTGTGATCGTACTGGAGGCTTGATTGACGATTTTAAGATCCTTGAAAATGAGCGAGTAGTAAATGTATTAAATGCGCCTTCTCCGGCTGCGACTTCCTCGCTTGCTATTGGAAATACAGTGGCAAAACTGGCTTTAAAAAGGTTTTGAATCAAGAACTATCAGATCAATTTCTTTGGAAAGAACTTTAATCTTTATTCTACTTTTCTAATAAGGGAATAGGGTTATCCATTTAAGTAACATTATATTTCATTGATTTATAGGATGCTGGTTGATGGGTTACTAATCTACTAAGCATTTTGTCAAGAATCTTATCCCTGAAGTTCAATCTGTTGAACCTGAAGAAATACTCATCTATG
>JBCDJE010000408.1:0-4627 GCA_038748185.1 Bacteroidota bacterium | reverse complement strand
CTGAAAATGAAACCTTAGCAGCTTGGATGACTGGTTTGAGCAATGCTGTTGAAAACACCATTGCCAATTATTTTAAAGAATACCTTAATGCTATTTATCAACTGCAAAGTACTTTTATTCAATCGGTAGAAGCATTAATGCTTAAAACAGAAAACCAGATAAAAAACCGATTTAAAAGAAGGAGCTCACAAGGGAAAACTAAGATTTTAAGTATTCATTCTCAGTTCTTAAAAGAATTACAAACACTGGTTTATAAATATCAAAATCAAGAGCTGCTTGCTATAAAAAAGCAGCTCCATTTAGGTGGGCAGATGTTTCAAGGTGAAATAAGTTATTTACTTAGAATATTTTCTCAAAATACAAATATTAACTACGATCTTGAAAACCTGAAGGAATTTCGTCCAGAATTACTCAAGAAATTCTCTTACATAGAAAAGGTGCTTGTAAAGGTTTTTAACGATAAATTGAGTTATCAAATTAATTTTGCTGCCATTTGTAAAAGCTTCATTTATCGCAACCTCGTATTCAATCAGAATGAACTTGCTTCTAAAGTTACTGCCGATGCCTTTCGGTTACTTGCTTTATTACAGAAGAATACCAATTTATATTTCCAAAAGATTAATCTAATTGAAAGTCAATTTAATGTAAAAACATTCACTTTTAGTAAAGCGCAAGATGAAATTGAGAAAGTAACACAGTTGATGGCTCAGCTACAAGATGATCTCAAAAAAGATATGCAAGGTTATAAAGATTTCCTCATCACTGAAACAGTAAGAGACTTGCAAAAAATTGCTGGCAATCTTGATAAACTACAGATTTCGAATAATTATTACTATAAAAAGCGAGAAATAAAACAAGGTAAAAAAGCTTATGAAAAATGGGTGAGTTTTCCTGAAATATACGCACACAATTTAAACCTTTATACTAGCTTTTTTGCCCTTGATATAAGTACTAAATTATTACAGAACGACTTAAGAGGGCGCATGGCTATATTCAATCAATCTTTGGTAGAAAAACTTCAGCTAGAGGCGAGTTTGCCTTTAAAAAATGTACAGTCAAAACTCAGGAAGTTAAAAACCAGCCTTGAAAAAAATGATGAAATACAAGAAATTCAGGTCGAAGTTACTCCTCCTTTTTCTGAAAATGGCAGTTTTGAAATCTTACTTAATGATTTAAAGGCATTAACCGGTGCCTTGCCGTATGAAACGGAAGCGATTGAGTATGAAACATTGAACAATCCTTATCCCAATAGGATTGAAGAAATGCCTTCAGTTAACTTTTCGCCTTCAGTCGTAGCAAACTTTCAATTACAAACCTTATTTATTGAACCTTTAATCGCTGAAATGAACACACTTCGAGAGGAGGCAAGAAAATCTAGTGTGTTAGTAAAAGATGTTGTAAGGCTTATCAATTTTGGAATTGATAATATCAGTAATCAACAAGAAGAAGAGAAACAAAAAAATGCGATTAATGAATTACTCAAACTTATTCAAGAAGAAAATAAAAGATTGAGGTTTCTTACCACTTCACTAAAGAAAACTTCTACCGCATTTATCACTCAGGTAGATAAACAACTTGCCGAAGTTTCTGATAGTTTTAATGCTTATACAATGGTAAAAGGTTCTACCAATATAGGCATTAATTTGCGTAATAGGTCTAGAATAAAGGCTATTACACGTATAGCAGATATTTATCATCAGATAAGAGAACAAACTGCAGAAAGCTTTACACAACTGGTATATAGGCGAAGCGAAGGATTACTTGCTGCAAAAAAATTAGGTAAGCTGCAAAACAAAGGCTTTTTGGTTGAAGAAATCTTGAACCTCAAAGAAAAAATAACTCCCTCGCAACAGGCTGCTAACGCCCTACCGTATTACTATGGGCAATTGTTTTTAAATGGTAAAATCTCAGGTGATGAAATGTGGTATGGTAGGAATAAACAATTATTACAGGTAAATAAAGCGATTCACAGATTTAAGCTTGAGAGTAGTGGGGCTTTACTAATTATGGGAATGCCACATTCAGGTAAAACTTTTTTAGCAAATTATACTGCCAATCTACATTTTACTAAAGAGCAAGTTTTTAAGATTGCTCCACCCCATATGGGCAGTACAGATCTTAAGGAATTTAAAATGGCACTTGTGCGAAAATTGCCACTTAGAGGTAATGTAGAAGGTATACTGAACAGACTCTCTCCTGGTGCTGTACTGGTTTTTGAAGATATGGAACGTTGGTGGGAACGTGGTCCTAATGGTTACAATATTATAAAGTATCTCATTTCTCTCATCGATAGGTTTAGCAGCCAACATTTTTTTATTGTAGTGATGAATCCGTTCACTTACCGCTTTATTAATCAAGTAGTAAAATTAGAAGACAGCTTTATACAAGTAATTGATTGTGAGCCTTTTGATGCTAAATCATTGAGGGATATTATTTTACTCAGACATCAATCTAGTGGGATGAAATTCAAACTTAACGATGTAATAGAGGATGAAGTTTCTACTTGGAGGTTGGCGAATTTATTTGCAGCTGTATTTGATGCTTCAAACGGAAATGTTGGAGTTGCTTTGCAAACGTGGATTAGTTGTGTCCAGAAAGTTGAAGGGAATATATTAACATTAAGCACACCTAAATTACCTGCTGTTGATATTTTAAGGCGTTTACCCTCTGCTTGGATTATTATTCTCATACAATTGATCTTACATAGACAGCTAACATTTGAAAAGCTTGATAAGATTATGAATTTCACTGAGCCACAATTGGCACATCATGTAGCAGCCTTAAAACGGAGTGGACTTGTTGAAGAAGAGAAAGCTTTGCTTAAAATCAATCGCTTCATGGAAAATACACTTATTCAGGTTTTTATGGAAGATAAAATATTATAGTTTATGTTTCATTAAGAACTATTTTGTTAAAAAGTGATATACTAAAATGGGAAATTTAGATTTTAGTTTGGAGATACATCAGTTGGCTTTTTTAAGAATTCTTTTCTTAGGGGTAATACTTTTACTCTTTTTCAGGATGCTTGAAGGTATTGCCAGAAAATGGGTAATGAAAAGCAGTTACCGCAACGGGTTAAACAGACTTATTCCTCCAATCGAAGGGCTTACATGGTTTATCTTTATTTTAGTGAGCATTAATCGGTTAACTGCCGAATCTATATGGAGTTCTTTGGCTGTTTTGTTAGTAGGTATTGTGGCACTTATCTGGATATCCTGGTTCGCTTTAAAAGATATGATTGCAGGTATAATTCTTAAAACTGAAGGCGCAATTGCTGTTAATGATAGAATACAAATAAATAATATGACAGGGCAGATTACAAAACTAGGCTATCGCATTCTAGAGCTAGAAACCGATTTAGGCGAAGTTGTCAATATACCTTTTAGTATTGTTTCAGCAGAGATGCAGATAAAGTCGAACCCTGGCGAGAGGATAAAAAGCCATCGATTTGAAATTGTATTATCTGATGAAAACCCGCAGCAGATTACTGAAAGACTCAGCACGATAAAACGTATTATTTTTAATGCGCCCTGGTCTTCTTTAAAGAAGTCTCCACAAGTAAAGTTTCTTGGAGAAAAGGAAGGTGAGGAAATGATAGAAGTTATTGTCTACGCCCTAAAAGTAGAGTATTTTACGCTGATAAAGAATTATCTAAAAACGCACTTACCAGAAGTGAAAATGCAATGAGTTCCGTAGTAGAGTTTATAAAAAAGATGATCATATGAGCCTTGTAAACCATATTCATTCTTAGACAATTTTCATACAGGTGACTGGCTATTTCTCATCAAAATATACTTATACTTTATTATTGTTTTAATACATCGGCAGCCCGGCTTGCATTAATTTGCTCAACAGAGGGATTACCAGTGTAATAAACATCAGAGGAGCCTGAAGCACTAACCATAATTTTATCAGTTACATGTGTATAAATATCAGAAGAGCCTGTTGCACTTATAGTTGCATTTTTCACTGAAAAATCTTTGGCTTCTACATCAGAAGAACCTCCTGCAGTGAGTGTAAAATCCTCAGCATTTCCTGACATTTCCAAGTCAGTTGAACCAGAAACGTTTGCTTTAATTGAAGTAGGTGAGGCATTATCTAAATAAATATCGGAAGAACCACTGGCTTCAATTGATAAAGTCTTGCATTGTAGTCCTTTTTTAATATTCATGTCAACTGCTCCTGATGCTTTTAAGTAAAAATCATCGGATGTTTTTAAAGAAGTTAAAGCTTCTATATCTGTAGCACCTGATCCATCTAGTGCTTCAATTTCATTAAAGGTGACATAAATATCTACTTTAACAGCATCTCTTATATTTATATCGTTTTTAATAGTAAGGGTTTTACCTGAAACTTTAGTGATTATATGATCGTGCAGGTTTTCATCGGCTTCTACTAAAATGCTATTGCTATTACCTTGTTCGAGAAATACATTGACCATTCCCTTGGCTTCAATTACGTCAAATTCACTAATACTTCGATTCTTCTTCACTACATTACCATTGCCTTTGATATAATCTTGTGCAAAAACTAATTGGCAGTTAAAAAAAGTAATAAATGAAATGTAAAAAAATAACTGTTTCATGTCTGTTTTTTTTAAGTTCTCTAAAAAGACAAAGCTTTTTCT
>JBCDJE010000407.1:0-4628 GCA_038748185.1 Bacteroidota bacterium | reverse complement strand
CGCTTGGTATTTATTATGGTAATTTACATGAGACTCCTCGCTTTTTGGCCTTTGAAGAAAAAATAGACAATCAAAACTTGGCATTAAAAACTGATAAGCAGGTAGGTAAAAAAGAAACATCTCATTTTTTAGGGATTGATAAGGTTTATATAGTAGGTCAAAAATTAGTAGCAATTGTAGAAACATATGATATTGCTCAAGAAAATGCTAAAAAAGCTTATTCTAAACTAATCAAAGATCCTAATTATAATTTTATCAAAATGTGGCCTGTTAATAATATGAATTACCACGACTACAATATTCATATTTTTTCCAGAAGACTAGAAGATATAGCTGTGTATCAGTTTAAAGAAGCATTTGCTCTAACTATTGAAGATGATCGACTCGGTCTTGATAATTTAGAAATTGAAGACAATGCAAATGAAAAATCTTTCGGGAAACTTGTTAGTATGGAAAATGAAGGTATCATAACTGTAATGAATAGATCAAATGGTGAAGTTAGAAAATACGATCCTAATGCTACTACTCATATTCATCATACAAAGAGAATGATTGATAGAGATGGCAACCATGTTAATGCCAATACAGCTGGTGCTTTTCTATGGAAAAACCATCAGTTTTTACATTATGATATCAAAGATAATAGTGCAGCAGGAAATTATTTATTGACCCTTATGAAAGTGAAAGAATAAAAAAAGGTTAGTTCAACTTGGACTAACCTACCAAAATTAAACTAAGCCAGAAAACTTTAAACTTCTTTAATATTTTTGATACAAATCTTGATTTCATTACAAATTCTGTTATACAGTAAAAGTAATATCTGACATTTAATAGAAAATAATAAGCTTTAAATATGTAAAGAAGGTAAGCTATATTGCTTTGGAACTATCTAAGGCTTGCAAATATCTTAGCATCTTACATATTAAAATCTAACTTTTAAAGGCATCATTAGAGCAATTAGGTAAAAGACCACTTTGACGACAAAACCGAGTTTTACTTTCTCTTAAACTCCATCTTAGGCAGTTGTCATGTAAATTTGATTTACTATGTTTAATAACTAAAATTTATTACATGTTTGGGTAAGTGCAAGCTAAATATCGTGCATTACATCACCCTTTAAAAACGGACAGCTCTTATACAATATTTGGAATAAACTGGCAATACAGATAAAAAAATCTAGACTATAAGAAATTTTATAATTGTCATTAACCTGGAAGCTTAAAAAAAATCTTATAATTTTAGAGGCAAAATATAAAAAACTTTAAAAGCAGAAATTGAAACTAAGAAAGTACTATTTTACTTCTTTATCATTTCAATAAGGTCTCTTTCTATATTCCAGTCTTTAGCAAGTTTTATCATCGCAGTAGCTTCCATTTCACTTATATATCCTTTTCTATTATTGGCATCCCATACCATACTTAAGTAAGATAACCGTTCTTCTTTTTCCATTTGAAGCATTATGTCTTTAAGATGGTTTCTGGCTCTATCAAAGGCGGTATAATAATCTTCAGAAATAAAAGTGTTAGCCCAATCTAATTCTTCATGTGCATTTAGGTTGTCTGCTGTTTCATCAAGTATTTTTTGCTCATCTTCATCAAGTCCATGATAATGAAAAATCACAGATTTTAATAAAAGATATGCTTTTTTTGCTTCACTAGTCATATAGATGCAGTTCGTAATCTAATCTCTTATTTATGCTAAGACTACTGCTCCTGAATTATAGAGATTTATATTTAAAAATAAATATAAAAAAATAGAGACTTTTCAGCCTCTTATTTTTTTAATTTTTTCTTAAAGTACTCAGAAGTCCGTATTAACCCCTCTGCACGAACAACCTGATGTTCCCAACCAAGAATTTCTTTAGCCTTTGTTATATCAGGGCATCTTTGCTTAGGATCATCTTTAGGAAGTGGCTTATAAATAATCTTATTATCAGTACCTGTAAGCTTTATTATTTCCTCAGCAAATTCTTTTATGGTTATTTCGCTAGGATTCCCAATATTAACTGGTTGAGCATAATCGCTCAATAATAACCTGTAAATTCCATCAACTAAATCGTCTACATAACAGAATGATCTTGTCTGACTTCCATCTCCAAAAACAGTTAAATCATTGCCTTCAAGTGCTTGGCTCATAAATGCGGGAAGTGCTCTACCGTCATCTAACCTCATTCTGGGTCCGTAGGTATTAAATATTCTAATGATTCTGGTTTCAAGCCCATGAAATGTATGGTAAGCCATGGTCATTGCTTCCTGAAATCTTTTTGCTTCATCGTAAACTCCTCTTGGCCCGACAGAATTGACATTTCCCCAGTATTCTTCTTTTTGTGGATGCACATCAGGATCACCATATATTTCTGATGTAGATGCAACAAGAATTCTTGCTTTTTTCTCTTTTGCTAAACCAAGTAAGTTATGCGTACCCAGTGATCCTACTTTTAATGTTTGTATAGGAATTTTTAAATAATCTATTGGACTGGCTGGAGACGCAAAATGTAGAATATAATCTAGTTCTCCTGCTACATGAACAAATGTAGAAACATCATGGTGATAAAACTCAAAATGCTTGTTAGAGAATAAATGCTCAATATTTTTAAGGTCACCCGTAATAAGGTTATCCATGCCTACCACCTCATAACCATTACTGATAAATTTATCACAAAGATGGGAGCCAAGAAATCCTGCAGCTCCCGTAATTAAGACTCTTTTCATTATGTTTTTTTAAGCGTATATAAAATGCGATTTTAATAATTTTAAGACGATACTATATCTCTACCTATACTGGCGTAATAAAATCCTTTCTCCTCCATTTCATCTAATTCGTAAAGATTTCTGCCATCAAAAATCACTTTGGACTTCAATAATTCAGCAACTTTGTCAAAATCCGGATTTCTAAAAACGGCCCATTCTGTAGCAATAATTAAAGCATCTGCATCTTCTAACGCTTCATATTGATCTTTTGCAAAAGAAATTTTATCACCTAAAAGCTTTTTAACATTATCCATTGCTTCTGGATCAAATGTTTTAATAGAAGCACCTGCAGCTATTAGTTCTTCAATAATATATAGAGCTGGAGCTTCTCTAATGTCATCAGTATCTGGCTTAAATGCCAATCCCCACAAGGCTAACTTTACACCTTTTAAGTTGTTATTGAAATGATTTTTAATTTTAGGTACAATAACGGTTTTCTGTTTTTCATTTATATGCATTACAGAATTTAGAATATTAAATTCATAACCATATTCTTTGCCAGATTTGGCAAGTGCTTGCACATCTTTAGGGAAACAGCTCCCTCCATATCCTATACCAGGAAATAAGAAGCGTTTTCCAATTCTTGAATCAGTGCCAATTCCAATTCTTACCTGATCTACATCAGCACCAACTTCCTCACAAAAATTAGCTATCTCATTCATGAAAGTAATCTTTGTTGCAAGAAATGAGTTGGCGGCATATTTTGTGAGTTCTGCAGATTTTTCATCCATAAAAATAATAGGATTGCCTTGGCGAACATATGGCTTGTAAAGTGCATGCATTAATGCTTGCGCTTTTTCAGAGCTACATCCTATTACAATCCTATCAGGTTTCATAAAATCATCAACTGCAAAACCTTCTCTTAAAAACTCTGGATTAGATACTACATCAAAATCAACCGTAGCATTTTCAGAAATCTTAGCTGATACTTTTTCTGCTGTACCAACTGGTACTGTACTTTTATCAACAATAACTTTGTATTCTTTCATAATCTTACCCAAGGTACCAGCAACACCTAAAACATAAGACAAATCTGCTGAACCGTCTTCCCCTGGAGGTGTTGGCAAAGCTAGAAAGACAATAGTAGCATGGTCAATGGCTTCTTCAAGATTAGTTGTAAAGCTTAATCTACCTGCCTTAATATTTCTTTCAAAGAATACATCTAAGTGAGGTTCGTAGATTGGGACTATACCATTTCGCATTTTTTCAACTTTTTCGGCATCAATGTCAACGCAAATTACATTGTTCCCGGTCTCAGCAAGGCATGTGCCTGTTACTAAGCCTACATAACCTGTTCCTACGACTGCTATGTTCATGATTAGATTATATGATTAAAGATTTGAGAATTGTTTTAAAGTATTAGTTAGTGAAGGATAATAATGTACAGGATTGATTAAATTTTTACAATTTTAATTTAAATTAGTTTTCCTTCAAAAAAATCGATAGTTAACGAATGATAATCTATTGCTATATAACTGACTTTATTATTGCTTATGTATTTTGGTTGATTGAATTATATGAGTAATTTGTTTAAATCCCCGAGTCCCTTACGAACAATATCAAATTGTTCATCTACACAATTTACTACAGTTGAAGGTATATTTCCTCCATAACCACCATCAATAACAATATCTACTAGTTTCTCAAATTTCTCAAAAATTAACTCAGGGTCTGTGCTATATTCCAATACCTCGTCTTCATCACGAATAGAAGAAGTTATAATTGGATTACCTATTTCTTTTACAATTAATCTTGGAATATTATTATCAGGCACTCTTATTCCTACTTGCGCCTTTTTCACATTAAGTATTTTAGGAACTTTTGCACTAGCTTCTAAGATGAAAGTAAATGGGCCGGGTAACGCTTTTTTCATTAGTT
>JBCDJE010000406.1:0-4644 GCA_038748185.1 Bacteroidota bacterium | reverse complement strand
CACTGAATATGCTAATTTTTTCATATTTGGAAAGTATTTATAGAAAACTTTTCATTGGAAATACAAAAAATTAAGAGATGTATTACTTGAAAACAACTTTTGGGTATAATGCTTATGATAATAAATAGCTACTCAAACACTATAAAAAATGCCTTTTTACTACAGAAGTTATGACACCCTTTTAGGATTATAACTCAATTTAATAAGAAGGTTGTAGACATCTATTAATTCTAAGTAGTTAAAAGTGATATTTTGCTAAAATCAAAAAAAAGATATTTTTTACTGAAAATTTGAGTACAAAACTATTTCCTAAGTCTTATCTTAATTAAGTGTTGATCTTGATGAATCATATATTACGAGCAAAAAAATGTAAATTACATAAACACGGGAACTACTAACATAATTATAGTAATTATTAGAAACCCCTATTGAACCACATGAGTATCATCAGTCTACCAGATAGCGATCAGGGAATCATGGCAAGTATAGCCAATGATGATGAGTTGGTTTTTAAAAAGCTTTTTGAAGATTTTTATTCAGAACTTATTCGATTTGCTATAAAACATGTTCGCTCTCCTGAAGAAGCAGAAGGAATTGTACAGGAAGTATTTTTATACGTTTGGCAAAAAAGGAAATCCCTAAAATTAAATACTTCTATTAAATCGTATTTGTATGCTGCGACTCGCTATAAAGCGATACATTTTTTTAGGCAAAAAAGTAGGAAGCCCGATTTTAGCGAAATGTCCCTAGTTAATGAGCCTAGCGACAAAGAGAATGCACAAATGCTATTAGAATTTTTAGAAGTAGAAAAAGACCTTACCGAAGCAGTAGCAGCTTTGCCTCGAAAATGTAGAGAAATCTATCAATTGAGTAGAGAAGAAGGGTTGAGTTACAAGCAAATTGCAGCAAAGAAAAAAATATCTATTAAAACAGTAGAGAATCAAATATTAATTGCTTTAAAAAGGATTAGAGGAGCACTTACCAAATTTCTTGTGTAATGTATTTTGCTAGCATGCTTTATTATACCAAAAGCAATTTAGTGTGAACGTTTTTAAGAATATAATCCTTCAACACTTTGGGGGTTAACTGGTACTTATGCTACTCAGTAGTAAAGCTTACATTACAAAACATAGTTGTATATAGTTTTTAAATCTATAAAAATTTAAGGCACAAAGTTTATTTTAAATTGAATAACAAAAAATGATTGAAATGAAAGATTTTCGGGAAGCGATTGCCGATTATCTGGAGGGAAAAGGCGATGAAAAACATGCTTCTTTGCTAGATGCCTGGCTCAAAAAAGAGTCAAATAATATGCATACTCTCCAGTACACATATCAAAAACTACAGAAATCAGCAAAATATGCTGAAAACTACCAACCTAATACTACAAAAGCTTATGATGAGATTCTACTAAAAATAAAATCGACAGATTCAATTGATAATAATGTTGTAAAAGCTCCCAAAAGGATGTTTTTTAACAATATTAATTTTAGTCGAATAGCAGCATTTATCTTGTTACTTATTGTGGCTACAATCTCATTTTTATATTATACTGCTAACCTCGATAGTACACAGTGGAAAACATTAAAAAGTACTAATCTTAATGAAGAAATTGTATTAGCAGATGGCTCTCGCGTTTGGCTCAATTCCTCCAGTTCGCTGAAATATCCTGTAAATTTTGCTTCTTCAACAAGAAATGTAGAAGTAAATGGAGAAGCATTTTTTGAAGTTGCCCATATACCAAATAAACCCTTTATCATAAAAACTGCTGCTAACTCAGAGATAAAGGTAGCAGGAACTGCTTTAAATGTTAGGTGTTATGAGCATGAAGCTGCAGAAGAAATAGCCGTACTCAATGGATCGGTCGTTTACGGTTGTCCCGAAGATACACGAACACCTGTTACGCTAAAAAATGGACAATGTGTAATACGAAAAATGGATTCGGGCAGTGTAGAAATGATGAATAAAATTGATCCTAATGTTTTTACTTGGAAAGATCATATTTTAACATTCGAAAATGCTAACTGTCTTACTTTTGAAAAGGCATTGGAAAGATATTTCAATATTACTGTAGAGATAAAGGATTCAGCACTATATAATTGTCATTTCTCTGCGCTTTTCAAAAATGAAAGCTTACAAGAAATCTTAGATTTTGTGAGTAAAGAAACGAATATAAAATCAACAGTGAATGGCGACACTTGCTATTTATGGGGAAAGGCTTGTGAAACCAATTCTCAGCAATAAGTACCTACCAGATTATTATTCATAAAAAGTAAATCACCTACAAATCTTTGTTGCAAAAACTTGAATGACTATCTTCAAGTTGATTGTGTAGTTTACGGTTTAAGTACAAGATAACTTTCTTCAAAATGAGGAAGTATCAATTTTACCTTAATCTTGAGAAGTGTACTAATTAATTAAGAGAAATCAAAGCAGTAAAAATTATTTACTCCAAAGTAAATGTTACCGCTTGATCTCCTACTCGTAAAGTAAATTCTCCAGCTTCTAGCATTTGCTCTCCTTTAGAATTAGGGTATCCTAAATGTTTTTCGGACTCTATTTTAAAGGTAAAAGTTTTCGATGTACCAGTAGCAATTTCTTGCTTTTCAAAATGCTTCAAGGCTTTTACTGGTCGTGTATAGGTACCAACTTCATCGGAAATATACCAAAGGACTGCTTCTTTACCATTCGTATTACCAGTATTAGTAATAGTTACACTAGCTGTAATACTACCTGTTTCGTTTAATGTATTTTGGCTAAGTGTTAGATTACTATAAGTAAAAGTAGTATAAGATAGTCCGAAGCCAAACGGCGCGATGGTTGTCATATTAAGAGATTCTTCAAAATTGAAAAAAAGCTCCATATTTTTATGATTGTAAGGAAACCAATGTCCAGCAGCAGCCGGATATGAAAAAGACATCTTTCCACTAGGATTTACTTTTCCTGAAATTACATCGGCAATAGCAGGTGCGCCTTCAAAACCGGGTAAGCCACACCAAATAAAAGCGGCACAATTTTCAAGTTCTTCGGTAATAACTCTTGGTCTGCCAGCAATCATAAGTAAAATAACAGGTTTCCCTGTTTCTTGAGCTAATTGAATAAGGTCTTTTTGTTCGCGATCTAAGGTAAGGTCAGATATATTACCCGGTGTTTCTGAATAAGGAACTTCCCCTGTAGCGATGATGATAGCATCAGCGTTGTTAGCGCTAGTTTTTAAATTTTCGCTATCAGCCAAAACTACTTGAGTATTAGGGTAAGTTGCTTGTAAGGCGGTATATACTGTAGGCATATTTTCCGGAAAGATCTTCTCATCAGTAGGAATCCATCTAAGTGTCCAACCGCCTGCAAGCCCTTTCTTCGAGCTGGCATTTAACCCTGATACTACAATTTTTTTAGGATTTTTTAGCGGTAAAATACTTTCATTTTTTATGAGTACCAGTGATTCTTCCGCTGCTTTTTTGGCTTTGGCTTTATTTTCACTTCTGCCAATACGCTCAAAGCGGGTATTTTGAGGAAATGGTCTTTCAAAAAGCCCTAACTCCATTTTGAGGCGTAAAATTCTTGATACAGAAAGATCAATTCTATCCATAGAGATGACTTTTTCTTCTACCAGTTCCTTTAATGCATAGCAAAAATCAACGGTATATGGCGTCATAGACATATCTATGCCAGCCATAATGGCTTTAAAAGTAGCTTCTTTCATATCTTTGGCTACCTTATGCGTTTTATACAAGCGAATCACATCTTCCCAGTCTGTAACAACTACTCCTTTAAAACCTAACTGATCTCGTAAAATTTTTGTGAGTAATTCATAAGAAGCATGTACTGGTATACTGTTTATTTCTCCTCCATTAATCATAAAAGACTTGATTCCTGCATCTACTGCCGCCTTAAAGCTTGGAATATGGAACTCTTGTAATTGTTGCATATCTATAGTTGCAGGTGTCCTATCCCAACCATTGTCAGGATCAGAGTAGCCGATATAATGCTTTGCAGTTGCAGCTTGTTTATAAGGAGCTATCTGAGGGTGTTCTTGCAGCATTTTTACATACGCTTCCCCCATACTGGCAGCGAGGAAAGGATCTTCACTAAATGTTTCATAGAAGCGTGGCCAATATGGATTTCTACCTAGATCGAGGACGGGAGAGAAAATCCAATGATGCCCCAAATCGGCAGTTTCTAACCCAATTACATAAGCTTCGTCTGCAGCAAACTGGGTATCGAAAGTAGCACCAATATTAAAACTGTGTGGAAAAATAGTGGAGCCTTCTAAGTAGTTAGCACCATGCATGTGGTCTACTCCATAAATTATCGGAATGTCATGGGCATTATGTCTGAGCGCGATCTCTTGTAATTGCTTAGAATAGTTATACCAGTTTGCTGGTGGTACAGCTATACCATTTAAAAAAGAACCAATATGAAAGCTATCGAGGTAATAAATTAGTTTTGTTGTATCAATTTCAAGTAAGGTTTCAGGAGGAGCGCTAGGGCTAGTGGCTTTGGAAATTTCTTTAGAAAATTGAGAATTGTTGATCTGTGTCATCTGACCAATCTTTTCTTCCAATGTCATCGCAGCAAGTAATTCTTCAATCTTTTCTTCCATTGCTGTATTATTTGTTCTTTCCATTTGCATCCTCTTCTTAT
>JBCDJE010000405.1:0-4644 GCA_038748185.1 Bacteroidota bacterium | reverse complement strand
ATTAGTGCAGGCATAAGAAATAATATTTGCACCCATTTTTAAAGCTTTTTGGCGTACTTCTTCTGAATCATTATAAATTACTTGATCTTCCCAACCATTGCCAAGATCACTTTCATAAGTGTAAAAACATACCAATCTGCCTTCATAAATAATTCCGAAGCCTTGTGATGGTTTATTGTCATGCTCATGTATCTTGGGTAATCCTTCATTGAAGGAAAATTTCTGATGGTAAATTGGATGAGAGGAGGGGAGTTCTATAAAATCAAGCTCAGGAAAAACTTTTTTCATTTCTACCCGAATGAATTTATCTAAACCATAATTGTCATCAATATGTAAAAAGCCTCCAGATACTAGATAGTTTCGTAAATTTTCCGCTTCCTGATTCGAGAAAACAACATTTCCATGCCCGGTCATATGTACAAAAGGATATGAAAAAAGCTCCGAACTGCCTACTTCTACAATTTCTTCTTCCGGCTTTATATTCATATTCATTTTTTCATTGCAAAACTCAATGAGATTGGGAAGTGAAGTTTTGTTAGCATACCAATCACCACCACCATTGTATTTGAGTTTAGCAATTTTAAATGAATAATCTTGGCTGTATGTACTACTAGAAAGTGAAAATAAGCACAAAAAAAATATAAAAAACTTCATGGAAATTTTATAGTATATTAAACGCTACTGATAAACAGTTTTAAAAAATATATTAGTTCTGGAAAAATAACATTTAATTTCCATTATCGCAGGTGAATCATATTTAAAACATTACATGTAACTATACCAGCCGTTTCAGTCCTTAACCGATTTTCACCTAAACTCACCATTTTAAATTTCTTTGATTGGGCGTACTTAAGCTCTGTTTCACTAAAACCTCCCTCAGGGCCAACAATAACACAATAAGAACTATTTAATTTTGCTTTTTTAGCGAGTGATTGGGTGAGATTTGTATTTTCATAAGCTATATACCTTTCACTTTCTTGTACAGTTGAAAAAAATTGCTCAAATGGTTGAATTGAAACAATTTGAGGCAAAAAAGGATTCCGAGATTGTTTCATCGCACTTACCGCAATTTTGTTTATCCTCTCAATTCTTAAATGCTTTCTTTCTGAATACCTGCTTAACAGAAAACTAATTTTATCTACACCTATTTCAATTGCTTTTTCAGTAAACCATTCTATTCTGTCAATATTTTTTGTAGGAGCGATCGCTATGTGTATCTTAAAATTTCGAGGTTTGATATTATCCACTCTTTCTTTAATAGCAACTATAATATGCTTTTTCTCTTTTTTTTGAATGATACCTTTATATATTTCACCATTTCCATTAAATATATCAACAGCGCCACCTTCACCTAATCGTAAAACCTTATTACAATGTATGGACTCTTCTTCAGATAGAACTATTGCTTTATCAGTATCACTAATATCTGGATGGTAAAAAACAGGCATCTAATTATTTAACTAGTATACTTCAGAATCTCTCTGCTTATGTTTAACCTTGCTTTTTGCTCAAACTTTTCACGAAACAAAGCAGTATTGAAAATATATTTCTTTTGTAGAAAGCTTTTTAAAACTTTTGTTCTTCCTTGGCTGTAAACCTCATCTGCAAATTGTTTATATTCCATTCTAATATGGTGGGCATATATATCGTAATTAGCGTTACTTGCCCCTAGGATGGATAAATCGGTATCTAAAAAAATAGCTGTATCCATGTTCTTATCTTGCCAATTGTGTTTTGCAGTAGCTTTGATTAAACTACTTATATAGGTTATTTCTTTTGGAGCTAGAGAACTGTTTTCAAGCACTTCGGCAGCCAATTCGGCACTCTTAGTTTCATTATCTGTATTTTCAGGGGAATATATAGCATCATGAAACCAGGTGGCTAATAGCAGTAATGCAGGTTTTTTCAGATGCTTACTTTCCCGATCAATAGTGTTTAACATATCCCTAATGTGGTAGAGATTGTGATATTTTCGATGTGATTCATTATACCTATTAATAAGCATTATTCCAGTTTCCCGAATAAAAGCTACATCAGTATTGTATTTTTCAAATAGTTTTTGCCAATGAAAAAGTAATTCATTTTCCATTATTTAGCGTTTCTACCGACTCAAAAAACAAGGTTAAATCAAGCTCATAAATAGTGGCATTAATATCATTCATTTTTATTTGAAGAGGTTCGTTCATAGGTACTCTTAACTGTGAAATAATATGCTCACGATTTATTTGGTTAAGAGGCAGATCATAATTAACCGTTACATTTTCCTTTGATCTACTAATTACTAATATAGAAGGGTCTGGAGAGTTTACTTCATTTACTTGCCATGACGCGGCTGCATTTTCATAAAAAAAATCATCACAAACGTCAGTCCCTGATTTGATTTGTAAGCTATCTTCTAATAAAAAAGTGTAGTTATCATCTTTAAAACAAGCAAACTCAGGATGATTCAGAATATCAAAAATAGCAGTTGGTGCATTTCCTGAAGTTTCAATAGGTATTTCGGCACGAACCAGTTTCCAAGTTTTACCTTCACCTTCATCACCCACTAAAAACAGAATATTTTGTGTTATTTCAAACTCGGGAGCATCTTCACAACCAACACAGCACAAAAAAATACAAGCAAAAAAGAAAAGTATGGTTTTTATTTTCATAGCTAAAAAGTAGATGCAAATAACAATGAGCTAATTGCATAATAAACACAAAATTATAAATTTAGTAATGTATATCACTTAAAATAAGATTTAATTCTCGGTTGAAAAGTTCAAATTCAGCCAAGTTATTGTGTCTCCCTTTAGGTATTGATACAAATTTACCTTGCCCATTAAGCTTTTCAGCTAATTTCAAAGCCGAACTGTGGGGGATAATTTTATCTTTAGTGCCATGGAAAATATACACAGGACATTTAATTTTTGGTAGCCATAGATCGGAACGAAAGCTATATCGCATAAGCAATTTGTAAGGAATGAATGGGGCATAGTGCCGAGCTACATCATATAAATTGTAATAAGGTGTTTCTAAGATTACTTTATTTACATCATAGAGAGTAGCCATTTTAGCTGCAATTCCACTACCTAGCGATCTACCGTAAAGGATGAGTTGATTTTCAGAAAATGTACTTAATAAATACTTCAAGCAATGTTCTGCATCATAGTACATTGCTTCTTCACTCCTTTTGCCATTACTTTTACCATAAGTTCTGTAGTCGTAAATGAAAAAATCATAGGGATATTTATCAAAATAATGAGCTACATCCCCCCATCTTTCTAGACTTCCTGCATTACCATGAAAGTATAAAATAACACCTTTTGAGTTACTTTTCTTAAAGTGTAATCCATGGATAGTAACATCTTTTTCAGTATCAAGAAATACTTCTTCGAATGATAATGAGATGTTGAACTGGTAATCTGCCGGAAGTTTCTCAGGAAGGAAAATAATCTTTTCTTGGATTAAATAATAAATAACGCATAATAGAAAATAAATGCCAACCAGAAATACAGTTGTTCTAAAAAAAAATGTATACATAATTGGTAAAGAATAATAGGTTGTTGCAGTAAATAAAGGATTTAAACAATCTAAGATAGTAAGCTGCGTTAATTGAGCGAAATTATTAATCATAACATCACCATGACAAGAAAATTGAGCTTATTTGAGTATTATTCCCTTATCCAGCACGAAAATTTAATCATTTCTTACAAGGGACCTGTAACTCCTGTTATCATGGCTGAAATCAGTACAGATATTCGTAACAAGCTGGCTGATAACCCTAAAGCAGGAAGGAAAGTGTTTTCAGTATTTATGGAACTGGCACAAAATATTTTATTCTATTCAGCAGAAAAAATAACCTTCTCGAATAGAAAAGACAGTGTTGGTTTATTACTCATAACTGAAACCGATGAAGAGTATATTTTCTCATGTGGCAATATGGTAGAGAATGCCTATGTTGAAGAGATAGTAGAAAGTGGTGAGGTGATAAACTCTATGGATAAAGATGACCTTAGAAAGTTAAAGAAAGAACAACGAAATAAGCCTCAGGGTGAAAGAAGCAAGGGTGCTGGAATAGGTCTAATACAAGTAGCATTAACCTCTGGAAATCCTTTACAAATGGAAGTAAGAAGAGTAGATGAACATGTTGCATTCTTCTCTTTATCAGTAAAAATCAATAAATAATTTTGAGAAATATAATATGGCACAGGAAAAATTAAGCAATCTTGAAATTGAAGGCGAAAAAGGTACTTTTTTTACGCCTAGTGTAAACTTTAATGCAGAAACAGGCTTATGTAGACTTGAAGGTGAATCTTACCTAGAAGATACCTGGGAGTTCTACGATAAATTACTTGTTTGGTTAAAAGATTATACAAAAACAGGGAAACCGGTAAATTTTGATTTTAAGTTAACTTATTTCAATACCAGCTCTTCTAAAGGGATACTCGATATAATGAAATTTATCAAGCAATACGAAGATGAGGGAGGTGAAGTAAAAGTAAATTGGTATCATCCTGAAGATGATGAAGACAATGTAGAAGAAGCAGAAGATTTTAGAGATGATACAGGGTTAGATATTGCATTAATACCTTACTAAGTTTTTACCAGCTCAAATTACTATGACCGGCTTTTATGTCGGTTTTTTTATTTTAATTTTTTCAT
>JBCDJE010000404.1:0-4649 GCA_038748185.1 Bacteroidota bacterium | reverse complement strand
ATTTAAATAGCTTGGTACTGTAGTTCAGCAATTATTAGACGGAAAGATTAATATTTTATTTCTTAGAAATGAAGATGGTAAAAAATCAGCTTACCGGAAATGTTAATTATGTATCATTAGTTTAGCAAAACTAAGAATTAAAGTTTTTTCACCAAAATTATCGAAAACTACTTTAGCACGTTTATCACTACCATGCTCATCAATCTGGGTAATTTTACCAAAACCAAATTTAATATGCTCTACCCGTAAGCCTTCTTTTAATTCACTTGACTTGTTTGGTGTAAAGTTTTCAGAAACCTGATGTTTTTTATTTTTAAAATTATTGCTAAAGTTTGATTTTTTATTGAGTTGTGCGATAGGTGTTTTTTTATTCAACCTAAAACCTGTTGATGGTCTGCTAGCAGTTATTGTATTAATTGCATTTACATATTCGGGTTCAATCTCATCGAGAAAGCGACTAGGCTCACAGGGTTTTAACTGTCCAAAACGATAGCGTTGTAAAGCATAAGAGAGGAAGACTTTTTGTTTAGCGCGTGTAATAGCTACATAAAATAACCGCCGTTCTTCTTCAAGGTCCTCTCTGGAACTTAGCATAAGTTGTGAAGGAAATAGATCTTCCTCAATACCGACAATATACACATGGTTAAACTCTAATCCTTTAGACATATGGATAGTCATTAAGGTAACCGTATCTTCTTCTGTCTCTGTATCGCTGGTAGTATATAAGGCAACCTCTTGTAGGAAGCTCTCCAATCCTTTTTCTTCATTTTCAGGATCGTCTACAAATGCTTTAATAGAGTTTAATAATTCTTGGAGGTTTTCATATCGCACCCTGCCTTCTACAGTTTTATCATCGTATAGTTCTTTTAGAATACCTGAGTTTTTGGCTATGTGAGTAGCGGCTTTAAAAGCATCTTTATTTTTGATTGCCAGCATAAAGCTTTTAATCATAATGGTAAAACCTTCTAAAGCAGTAGGAAGCCTGCCATTCCCAAAAAAGCGTTGTGCATTACTTACTACCTCCCAAACTGGCATCCCTTGCTCGTAAGCTATTACAGTAATTTTTTCTACTGAAGTATTGCCAATTCCACGCTTGGGATAATTAATAATTCTCTTAAAGGCTTCTTCGTCACTTGGGTTTACAGCGAACCTTAAGTAAGCGAGTAAGTCTTTAATTTCTTTTCGTTGGTAAAATGATACTCCACCAATTATTTTGTATTTAATATTATTACTTCTTAGTGATTCTTCAATAGCACGAGATTGAGAATTAGTTCTGTAGAGCACACAAAAATCGCTGTTAGAAAGCCCCTGATTCATTTTTTCTTGAAAAATGGAGGAAGCAATTAGTCTGCCTTCCTCCGAATCGGATATTGCTTTAATCAGTTCAAGTTTATCACCAGAGCCATTGTGCGTCCAAACTGATTTCTTGAGCTGACTTTTGTTATAACTGATTACTGAATTAGCTGCATTTACGATATTTTGTGTAGATCGGTAGTTCTGTTCTAGTCTAATTGTTTTGAGATCAGGATAATCTTTTTCAAAATTGAGAATATTTTGAATATTCGCACCGCGAAAAGCATAAATGCTTTGTGCATCATCTCCAACTACGGCAATATTTTGGTGTAGGTTAGAAAGTTTACGTGTAATGGCATACTGCGAAATATTTGTATCCTGAAACTCGTCTATCATCACATATTTGAATTTGTATTGATACTTGTTCAATACGTCCAAATGATCGCGAAATAATACATTAGTATTGAAGAGTAAATCGTCGAAATCCATTGCATTTGCTTTGAAGCAACGCTCGACATAAGTCTTATAAATTTCAGCAATTTTAGGCCTACGAGATGCCTCATCTTCAAGAATAAATTCAGGATTACTTTTGTAAGCTTGCCAAGAAATTAAGTTATTCTTTGCAGAAGAAATCCTTGCTAACACACCATTTACTTTATAGGCTTTATCATCTAGTTTTTTTTCTTTAATAATTGCACGTAGTAAAGATTTAGAATCATCTGTATCGTAAATGGTAAAATTGCTGTCATAGCCTATCTTTTGGGCTTCAAAGCGAAGAATTCTGGCAAAGATAGAGTGAAAAGTGCCCATCCAAAGATTTCTAGCTTCATCGCCAACGAGATATTCTATTCTTTCTCGCATTTCTCGTGCAGCTTTATTGGTAAAAGTAAGGGCTAAAATGTGGAAAGGATCAACGCCTTGGTTAATTAAATAGGCGATACGATAGGTAAGTACTCGTGTCTTGCCAGAGCCTGCTCCAGCAATAATCATTAAAGGACCATCTGTATTTACCACCGCTTCTCTTTGCGGTTCATTGAGGCTATCCAAAAAACTCATCTAATATCTTTAGTTCCAGCTATTATAAAATTGAAAGGATAACAAAGATAAAAAATAGACAGTAGTTTGAAGGTTTGGATGGTAATAATTATGAAACAAATTAGAAGTTGGCGACTTGTTCGATCAATTGTTATTACCATCTTGATTATGACATAAAAATGGGTGAATTCTAAAAGAATCCACCCAAATTGAGAAAAGTTTTCTTAAAGTTTAGTAGCATTCATTTGGGTTTTGCCGTATAGTACGTACTCCTGTAAAATTGCTTAGGCTGTTAACGTAACCGTTCGGATAAAAAAATATACACAGTTGTTTTGAATGATTTTTTTGTAGTGAAAATAAGCGATACTTAGTAGCATTTATAAAGGCATTGAACTAGGTATTAGCCCTACTTTCATAGAGTAATTGTATCTTTTGTTAACAAATAATAATGTGAATAATAAAAAAAAACCACTATTTTTCAATGTCGTAAGCTGTAATATATCAAAACCAGTATAGCAAAGATTGGTATGTTAAGCATGATTACCCAAAATTTTGGTAAAAGATCCAAATATATTTACCAACCCAAATAATTCATACCTACCACTACTTACTTTACACAAGCTAGTTTATTAACATTAGGCTTTATCACTTTTTAATATTTTTATATGAATAGGAGGCATTTTTACAAGCTATTCAGTTTTTTAGTTTTTCTAATTTTATCTCTGCAAATAGTAGTGATACAAGAGCTGAGAGGTCAGTGCGATCCAACTACTGATCTTAATACATTGAAAGCCCTTTATAATGCAGGATGGAGATTGAATGGATGGAATAACACAGAAACTAATCCAGCTAATATGGCTAACTGGGAGGGAGTGTTCCTATCAGATGATGGTTGTGTTAAAGAACTGAACGTTGGAGGTAAAAACCTTGCTGAATTAGCTTCAAACAATGGAGGTGATCGTAGTATACCTACAGCTATTGGAGGTTTCACAAACCTTAAGCTACTATGGCTTAATAATAATGGTTTTACTGGTGTAATTCCAGAAGTACTCTTTAATATTTCCAGAGTAGATAGAAATAATGCAAACTCGAATTCTAAGCTAACGAATTTATATCTTCAACAGAATAATTTTACTCCTTCAACACTTACAGGATTTGCAAAGCTCGTGAATTTGGTAACATTTGGGTTTGATAGGAATAAAAGTCCTTTTTCTGAAGCTAATTTTCCAGATTTAACCAATGTGGATGAGGTTGATCAATTTTTTATCAGGAATCATGATTTTAACGACATTCCAAATTTTAAAGTATCCTTTACAAAATCTCCAGGCAATCCTAGTGGTCGTAATATAGAGGTTTCAGGTAACCGTCTTACATTTGAAGACCTTATGCGTTTTGCAGAATTAAGCGAGCCTCTTGATGGATTTTATTTTTTTCCGCAGAATCCCTTTCGAGTAGCCCAAAACACATATGACCTTACCGAAGGAGATGATTTAAATATCAATTTAGGGGTTGATGAAAATGTGAATGGAAATATTTATAAGTGGTTTAAAGACGGTAATGAAATCCCCAACAAAACTACTAATCCATTAACTATACAAAATGTGGCTATCGAGGATGCAGGTACTTATTATTGTGAAGTAACTAATGCTACTTTCGATCAAAACACTCAAAAATACATTCAAAATGGTAACAATAGCCAATCACTTGTATTAACCAGCGAGAATATTGTTGTAACAGTTAATGCTAATGAAGAAATAAATTGCCGACGTGATGCAGAAGTTTTAGAAAAACTAATAGATGCTAACTTCAAGTATGATGATACGTGGAAAAAAGATGATATTAAAAATTTTGCTAGCTGGGCAGGTATTAAAACCAATAACGAAGGGTGCATCATCGCTTTGGATTTAACGGAGAGAAATATTACAGGGCCAATTCCAGCCGAAATTGGTGATTTAGCTGATCTTGAGGAATTAAAGTTAGGGAATAACCAAATTACCGGAGATTTGCCTGCTACTTTTGCTAAACTTAATAAACTAAAGATTCTACATCTTGCTGAAAATAATCTTGGAGGAAATTTAGCTGAATATCAGGTTATTTTTGATATAACAAGCTTAGAAGAACTTCTGTTGTACTCAAATAATATAGGAGGGACAATCCCAAGTTCTATTGCTGGATCTAATCCTAATGAAGGATTAAGCCAAAATTTAAACTTCTTGAGTATTGGCGATAATAATTTAACAGGTACTATTCCAAATGAGCTTTATAATTTAACCAAGCTTACCAAATTACATCTCAATTTAAATCAGTTGACAGGGGGTATT
>JBCDJE010000403.1:0-4672 GCA_038748185.1 Bacteroidota bacterium | reverse complement strand
TTTTAAAGAATGAAATTATTATTTATTAGCATTTTCATATTAAGTGTTGTATTTGTAAATGCTCAAGAGAATGAGTTTAAGGATTATAACTTCCAATTGAACGCAAGAATAAATCATTACGATTATGATCGATTTAATGCTGTTGTAAATCAAAAAGTTTTTTCTCTAAATTCTCAGCATAAAGTTCAAGAGGTAACCTCTCAAGAAAGCAGGTGGGAGGTAGCTTATGATGAAAAACCAGTTGAAGATGCATCCAACGTGCATGATGTTATCGTAACGTTCAAATGCCTTGAAGGAGAAGCGAGTCAGGCATCTGTTTCGGTTGATCTCATTTTTGATAATTGGTCAGCTGATAATTATGTATTAATGCCGGCAGCAGTTTATAATGGGAATCGTTTTGATTATCGGCGTATCCGCTACTCACCCAAGTTGTTAGACCCGCGTGACATTGGTCCCGATGTTCCTACAATTGTTAGTGATGTACCCAAACTTACCAAAGGCAAAGGACCTTCTCGTATCCAGCAACGTACTGGCGATATGAGTACGCCTTCTATAGGATTTTGGTCACCTGAGAGCAAAAAGGGGTTTTGGTTACTCACTAATGTTGCTACCGAATTAGGTGATTCAGGGATAGATATAGAAGAAAATCGTTCCCGCACAAAGTCAATTATTTCTATTACGGCACCAGTTGTACGTGAACGCTACAAATATAGGATTACCGATAGTCGCTGGCCTTCCAATGATAAACCGTACAATTTCAAAGCAGGAGATGAAGTAAGTATTAAGTTTAGAGTACATACGTTTGATGCACCTGAATTACAAAGTTTATACAACTACTTTTCTAAGATAAGGAAGTCGTATTTACCTAATGGTAAACATAACCTCGTTCTTCCTCTATCTGCTGCATTTGAAGTACAAGAACAGAAATTTAATGAATTGAATTGGGAGTCCGACTTTGGTTATTATTCAGTAGGGCCTAGAAATATGTTTTTGCAAGACTGGCAAATAGGGTGGACAGGAGGGATGATTTCAACTTTTCCTTTATTATGGATGGGAGATGAACAAACAAAGAAAAATGTAATAAAGAATTTTGATTGGCTATTTCCTGATGGCATAGCTCCTTCGGGGCTTTTTTGGGATTCAGGAGAACACGGAGACAAATGGTATGGCGGAGACATTAGAAAACCACATACAAAGAACTGGCATCTCATTAGGAAAAGTGGAGACGGACTCTACTATGTTCTCAAACAATTGATGTTGATGAAAAAACAGGGTATTTCAATAAAGCCTGAGTGGGAACAAGGAACTCAAGGTGCTGCTGATGCACTAGCAAAAATATGGCAAGAAAATGAGCAGTTCGGGCAATTCGTTGATAACCCCAGTGGAAAAATAGAGGTTGGTGGCTCAACAAGTGGCGCAGTTATTCCGGCGGCACTTGCTTTGGCAGCGCAGTACTTCAATCAACCAAAATACTTAGAAGCAGCCAAAGAAGCGGGAGGGTACTTTTATGAGAATTATGTAAAAAAAGGATTGGCGAATGGAGGTCCCGGAGATGCTATGCAAAATCCTGATAGCGAATCTTCTTATGCTTTGGTTGAGTCTTTTGCTACTTTGTACGAAGCTACTGGAGATAAAAAGTGGTTAAAAATGGGAGGAGAGATGGCTCGGCAATTTGCTACATGGGTAATTTCCTACGATTACAAATTTCCTGAAAATTCTCTTTTTGGTAAAGAAGGTATGCATTCTCTAGGTGGCGTGTTTGCCAATACACAAAATAAACACGGTGCTCCGGGTATCTGTACTCATTCAGGCGTTGGCTTGCTCAAATTATACAGGGCAACGGGAGATCGTTTTTATATAGAATTGTTACAAGATATTGCCAGAAATATGCCTCAATATTTACCACATCCTCAAAATCCTATTGAAGGAGCAAAAACGGCTTGGATGTGCGAACGCGTAAATACAACTGACTGGCTGGAAGGTATAGGAGAGATTTCTTATCTCACTACTTGGTCGGAAACAGCTTTAATGTTGACATATGTTGAAATACCCGGTTTGTACATAGAACCAAGTCAATCCAGATTTACAGTTTTTGATAATATTGAAGCAAATATAAAGAAAGATACTAAATCAACATTTACCCTCACCTTGTATAATCCTACTAAGATGGTTGCCAGTGTAAAAACATTAGTAGAGAATGCAGAAGCCAGTCAAAAACCTTTAGGGGAGTTGGCATTATGGAATTGTAAAGAGATTATCCTTCAACCGGGCGAATTCAAAGATTTTGATTTTAAAAAGAAATAGTGATTTAATTTAATATAAAAAGAAAGATGAAAATTGTAACAATCAGCAAACTTATTACCCTATATATTTTTCTATTACCCTTACAACTATTAGCGCAAGAATTTGAAAGACAACCTGTTGATGCTGTAAGATCAGTAGCAGATAAAGCTATTCGCGAAGTACCTTTTGCCTTTAGAGCCATTTTAATGAAACCCAATAAATATTTTAAGGGGATTAATACATTAAACTTTGAGCGCAATTATGGACTTGGAAAAGCAGGAGTTGCTTATGCTTATAGTGTGATAGAGAGTGAAAGAAGGGCAACTATTCCTGTGGAAATCAGTCATAGTGACGGACTGAAAATATGGTTAAATGGAAAGATAGTTTATGAAAATAAAAAAGCAGGTAAAGCAGTAGTAAAAGAAGAAGAAAGGGATACTTTTTTAGAAAGTACGTTTCAACTTGCAGTGCAAAAAGGTAAAAACACAATATTGGTTAAATCGGAAAGCACAGGAGCTGAGTGGAAAGTATTTGTCAGACCTCGCTTTCCTAAAGTACCTGAAGGAGAAAAGCAAGATGACCAATGGATGAAACTTTCACTGACTAATATTCCTCATATCACCAAAGAAGTTTCTGATTTGAGTAACTGGTTTTTTATAGGGCCTTTTCCTAACGAGTCTAGGGCAGGTTTCGAAACGGTCTATCCTCCAGAAGAGGAGTTTATTCTGGGAAGGTTATATACGGATGGGAACAAGCAAATTGCCTGGGAACTGCCAAAAGTTGAAATTCTTGCCGATGTAATTGATGCCGATCCACTCTGGGGGACACTATACGATTGGAATTACCATACAGCAGGTTTTGCTTGGGCAGTAAGTAGTTTAGGGAAATACACCAATGAACAAAAGTATGTAGACTATTTGACTACTTATTGTAATTTTATGCTCGATATAAAACCTTACGTTGGTTATGAAAAATATACGCTTCGTCGCCCTTATTCGAGGCATATACATCTACATGATACACCTTTACTTGATTTTACTGCTGCCCCAACAGTGCCCTTTATCTATAGATTAAATGAAGAAAAAACTTTTGAAAGAAAGGAAGAGTATGAGGACTTAGTAGAGGAAATGCAAGACTATTTAATGAATGAGCAGGTGAGAATGGAAGATGGTACTTTCACCCGAGAAACACCTTTCAAATATACTACATGGGTAGACGATATGTTTATGGGTATTCCTTTCCTCTTGCAATCAGCTAAACTGACTACTGATGCAAAGAAGAAAAAAATGTATTTAGATGATGCTGCCGCACAAGTACTGGGATTTCATAAAAGGGTATATGATCCTGAAGTAGATTTATACATGCATGCACAATATTCGGAAAGACCAGATACCAAGCTCCCATATTGGTCTAGGGCTAACGGCTGGGGAACTTGGGCAGTATCAGAAGTATTGCTGCATTTGCCTAAAAATCATCCTCAGTACCGTAAGATCATGAAAATTTACAAAGATCACATAGATGGTATCATAAAAATGCAGGATGCAGCATCAGGTTTTTATTTTAATGTGCTTGACAAGCCAGATTCTTTTAAAGAGACTTCAGGAACGGCAATTTTTACCATGACTATTGCCAGAGGTATAAACAATGGTTGGTTAAGCAAGAAAAAATACAGCCCCTATGCTATGAATGGTTGGAAAGCCTTAGATTCAGTAATTGCCAAAGATGGTACTGTGACTGATATATGTATGGGAACTATGTGTTCTGAAGATGTAAAATACTATTACAAAAGACCAGTGGTAAAAGATGATTCTCATGGATTACTAGGGTTAGTTTTTGCTGGAATAGAAATGCAGAAATTGATACAGGGTAAATAATATACTGTTCTAAATGATGAGATAACAAAAAATAAGATAAGATCGAGTTCAGCCCTCAAAAAAGCGCAAGATCACTTTTAATCTGCGCTTTTTTGATTTCAAGTAATGATGAAATAATAAGGTTACGATTTTAAGGCAGTTATTTAGTGTACAGGCAAGGCGTAAAAATTGCAGTTTAGTAGTGCTAAATAAGAAATCAAAAATGAAGGTTGTGTGCTAATTCAACATACAAACTAAATACCACTGAGTTTTTACAAAAATTGTCTGATGTTCAGAAAAAACGTGAAATTGAAGCTATTAAACAGAGAGAAATCGGCACTTATATCGGCTATGCAGTAGGTGAAATACTGCTAATAGTGTTAGGTGTTTTGATTGTATTGTTTAAATAACTGGAATAAAAAAAGGCAATAAAAGAAAGTGTTGAATACTATTTTACTACACTAATTTAATGATATAGAAAACGATAAGAAAGAAGTACAACAATTAATTGACTATTAAGTAGGACTTACGGAAAT
>JBCDJE010000402.1:0-4672 GCA_038748185.1 Bacteroidota bacterium | reverse complement strand
GGAGAAATTGTCATATCGGAACCTATTGTCAAGCGAATGTTTAATGCCTAAGCAACAGACCGCCTTCATCTGAACGTATCAATCGTACTTATTATCCTTTCTTGCACAGTTAGTGAGAAGAAAACGGTTTATGAAGCAAATTTTTCAGCTTTACAGGATAGTTTACAAGCAGCTTTTGTTTTTTATGAAGATTTAGAAGCAGGAGGAGGCAGGTATGCGTCAGGTAAAAAAGTAATGCTTTTAAATTTCAATGTATTAGAAATTGCAAACCAAAAATTGTTATTACAAGGACAATCAAATAGTGCTACACTGAAAGTTTTTCCTGAGGTATTGAGATTTCCCTCTGATTGGGAAAAAATAGAGCAATTAACGGTAGAAATAGACAACCCCGGTGCTAATAAGATAGAAATAGAGTTAGGGGTAGAAGGTGTGAGAAACTTCTTGAGTGAGAATAGAGCCATTGCAGCTAATAGCAAGACTAAGCTTGCACTTCCCTTAAAAGACTTACCTTTAACAGCTGGTAACAAAGCCCCTTACCGACCAAAATACATTTACATTACTTGTAAATCTCCAGCTAATAATTTTACCATTTCCTTGCAAGAAATGGTGTTAGTAGAAGATAAGTTATTGAAGCCTCGACCCGTAGTAGATCAATTTGGGCAGCGAATAAACAAAAGCTGGCAAGGTAAAATTATGCAAGAGTCAGCCCTTATAGAAGGGATAGCAACAGAAAATGTATTTCTTGATAGTTTGAGTGCTATAGAAAGTAGAAGTAATTTTGGTGGATTTACAAATGCACAAAAATATAAGGCTACCGGTTTTTTTAGAGTAGAAAAATTACCTGGTGATAGGTGGGTATTTATCGATCCTGAAGGCTTTCCATTTTGGTCTTTAGGCGTAACAGGTGTTAGAACGGTAAATGATGGGCCTGCCATGACACCGCTAAAAGGAAGAGCTTTTTTATTTGATTCACTACCCGATATAAATGGTTCTTTTAGTGCTGCCTATACAGGTGATTCACTTTTTAGTTTCTATGCCTGGAATGTTTTGCGAAAGTATGAAACACTGAATGATTGGCGTGAACAAAATATAAGACGCTTAAAAAGATGGGGCTTGAATACAGTTGGT
The DNA here is from genome assembly GCA_038748185.1 of Bacteroidota bacterium. GTDB lineage: Bacteria > Bacteroidota > Bacteroidia > Cytophagales > Flammeovirgaceae > Chondrinema. Next base: position 3,544 of record JBCDJE010000402.1, on the reverse strand, counting down.
AATTGGAGTGCTGAGCGTATGCTAACCAATAGTAAACTTCCTTATACTCGTGCCTTAAGAAGCAATACGAATGAGAAATATTTAATAGGTGCGCGCTTTTCAGATGTGTTTCATGAAGGGTGGGAAACGTGGTTGGAAACACATTTTGCCAAAATCTCTGCTTACCAGGATGATAAAATGCTCATTGGCTATTTTGTAGATAATGAAGGCTCATGGAGAGAAATGGATTTATTAGCACATATGCCTGATACAGCTGCAACTCGGAAAAAGTGGTATGGCTTATTAAAAGATAAATATAGAAGTATCAAAAATTTAAATGGGAAGTGGCAAACCAACTTTAAAAACTGGGAAGTAGTAAAACTTATGAAGGAAGGGCTTCCTGAGAACCAGCACTTTAAAGCAGATTACACAGCTTTTGAGAAAGCATTTGCTGAAAAGTATTTTAGTACAATTAAAAAAACTATTCAAAAATATGATCCCAATCATTTGTATCTAGGATGTAGGTTTACCAAAAATCCATTGCCCAAACACATTATGCAAGCTGCTGGAAAATATACAGATGTAACTTCGGTAAATGTTTACGATTATGCACCTATATATGAAATGATGAAAACCTGGTATGAAGGTACAGGGCGCCCCTTATTGATTGGAGAACATCATGTAGCTTTAAAAAGTGACAGACAGCTGCCTCCTAAATGGAAGACGTTTACCCAAGAGGAGAGGTATACCTATTATATAAACTATGTAAAAACCTGGGCAGAGATGCCTTTTTCACTGGGTTGTCATTGGTATCAGTTTTCAGATCAACATATTACCGGAAGAGTGGGAAATGGAGAAAACTTACAAGAAGGCTTGGTAGATATAACCGATCAACCTCACAGAGATTTGGTAGAGGCTATTCATTTCAGTTCAAAAAAATTACCCTATTGGACAGGTTTGATAAAAAATTGAAAAATAGCTAGAAGTTGATTTTAATACCGAAAAGTTATTATTGATTTTAAAGCGCTATCTTAATTTCAAACTACAAACTGATGAGTTTTCCCTATGCAGCTATGTCTCATTCATTAAAAAGAAATATAGCTTTCTGTTTCTTTTCTTTAGCTATACTTTTTTCTTGTACTCCCAGTAGATTTTCTAAAGCACCTAATACTTTTAATGCAGCGGTGCTTTTGAAAGAAAGCGAGAAAAAAGTAAAATTATTAGTAGATAACTTAAATGATACTACATTTTATCCAAGAAACTTGAAGCCTAATGGAGAAGTCGGACTTTCTAAGCGCGCTTCATGGACTGTTGGCTTTTTTCCAGGTATTTTATGGAACATGTATATGCAAACTGGAAAAGAATCTTGGAGAAAAGAAGCCATTAAATGGAATGCAGCATTGGCGAGCAACGCTACATTACGGTGGCGCACACATGATTTAGGTTTTATGATGTTTAATAGCTTTGGTAAAGCCTATGAGGCAACGCATGAACCAATATATAGAGACATTGTATTACAATGCGCCGATTCTTTGGCCTTGATGTATAACGAAAATGTAGGTACAACAGAGTCTTGGCCTTGGCGCAAAGAGTGGGATCATCCTACAATTATTGATAATATGCTCAATATTGAATTACTATTTTGGGCAGCCAAAAATGGTGGAAATCCTGCCTATTACCAAATAGCGGAAAAACATGCATTCACTACATTGAAAAACCATGTGAGAGATGATTATACCACATGGCATGTAGTTGATTTTGATTCAGAAACAGGTGTTGTAAAGGGGAAATATACAGATCAGGGTTTGGCGGATTCTTCCACCTGGGCTAGAGGGCAAGCTTGGGCAATTTATGGTTACGTAATGACATACAGAGAAACAGGAAATAAAACTTTTTTAACAGCAGCAAAGAAACTTACAAAAGCATATATCGATAAGTTACCCAAAGATTTTATTCCATTCTGGGATTTAGACCTTCCTCATAACCAAAATGAAGTAAAAGATGCATCGGCAGCCTGTATTACTGCGTCTGCCTTGCTTGAGTTGGCTACTATGGTAGAAGAGAAAGAACGCGCTTACTATTCTAAATTGGCACTTAAAACACTTACTCAATTAAGAAATAACCATTTTAATGAATCGGAAGATGTCCCATTTTTAATAAAAAATTGCACAGGTTCAAAACCGCATAATAGCGAAATAAACACCTCACTTATTTATGCAGATTATTATTTTATTGAAGCTTTGATGCGTTTGCAAAAGATAGAATCTATACAGGTGCACAATGCAGGCAAATAAATAGTTGTTGGTAACTCTATCAAGCCCCCGCGATTTGCTTTTAAAGTTTTGTTCATTGTAAATACCAGCTATTTAGCCTAACCGTATTTATTGCTAACCTGAGTTCGGCGAGATTATGACGAAAGCCTGTTGTTCAGAGAATCAACATTTTTTCAAACCATCCTTTGAAGAGATGACAATTGATTAATACCGTCATAATTCCCGTCAATTTGAATCCTTTTAGGGTAGGATTGTGAAAAGGAAAAGGGTGGGGTCGCAGCAAAGTGATTCTCATAAATAGAAGAAAAACGCTTTTTTTTAACCTACACATAATCAATTTCTTATAAATTCTGATTTGTAGGCTTGTGAAAAGAATATATAAACAAAAGCCGTAGGAATCTTCTGACTCAGAGATACTCACATCCCCTTCTTAAGCAATAATTTTAATAGAAAGAGGACCCAGCAAGACGTGGTCAGCAAGACGTGGTCAGCAAGATATAGACTCAGTTTTTACGCTTTCTTATATTGAACTCAGGTTATTGCTACATAAATTTCATACCTGTGTAAAACAATTTTTTTTTGACAATGTGCACTATTCACAAGCCTAATATGTTTATAAAGCAATAATTAGTATAACATCTATTTGTAAGATAACTAATTTTTATCGATTTTTAAGGAAACCATTAAATAGCTTGTATCCATGCCCTTATACCATAAACTAGGAAAAATTCCGTCTAAGCGACATACCATTTTTGAAAAACCTGAAGGGGGTTACTATTACGAGCAGCTCTTTGGGACAGAAGGTTTCTCGGGTATGTCGTCGTTATTATACCACATTTACAGACCTACTATGATTAAGCAAATACTTGAGCCAGTAGTTGTGGAACCGAAGATAGCTGTAGAGAAAAATATGGTACCCCGTAAGCTGATTAGTTTTGAAATACCTGCAAAAGATGACTTTATTGAGAGTAGAACAGTATTGATGCTCAATACAGATTTACATATAGGTGTTGCTGCTACACGTAAATCTATGGTAAACTACTTCTATAAAAATGCTGAAGCAGATGAATTGTTATTCATTCATGAAGGCAGTGGTGTTTTAAAGACTTTACTAGGAAATATTCCATTTGAATACGGAGATTACCTAATTATCCCTAGGGGAATGATCTATCAAATACATTTCAATTCGGAGAATAATCGCATTTTCTTTTTGGAGTCATTTAGCCCTATATATACGCCCAAAAAATATAGAAATCAGTTTGGACAGTTATTGGAACATTCTCCCTTTTGTG
>JBCDJE010000401.1:0-4675 GCA_038748185.1 Bacteroidota bacterium | reverse complement strand
GAATTGTGAAACGAAGTTTCATGATAAGTTTTCTTAGATTACTGAAAATTTCAGCCTGCAAAGATGTATTTTTTGCATAAAAAATTGGAATGGTTTTATCAGTTTTTATATTAAATTTTCCTTATTTTGATTAAATAACATATCAAGTAGTATCAAAAACATTAGCTTTAATAACAGGCTTATCATCAGAAAAGAAATTAGCAGGAAAATGCAGGGTAATCCGATAAATATTACGGCAAGAGCGCTCAAAGAGATAAAAGGCATTATTGAAAAAAAGAAGATTCCTGAAGGATATTTTCTTCGCATAGGAATGAAAGGAGGTGGTTGTGGAGCTGCAGGTTTCTTTTTAGGTTTTGATACACCAACAGCCAACGATCAAAAATATACTTTTAAACAAATTGAAGTATTGATTGATAAGCGGCACATCATGTATTTGTTAGATATGCAGGTCGATTTTGAAGAAAGAAAAGAAGAGCAGGGCTTTATTTTTTTAAAGCCGGAAAATTAGATATCAATCAATATTTATAACTATTAAAAAAGCCCGCGCCTTTAGGGTATTATAATAATGAAGGCTTTTACCCCGCCATAAACTAATGAAAATGTCAGAAAATAAGATTAAAAACTCTAATTACCAGATAAGGCTTCCGCTATTACTATCATTGGCAATTATAGCTGGTATATTTATAGGCGCCAATGTGTTTCAAAACTCAGGCTCTGGTATAAGCAATACGAGAGGAATTTCTAAAAATTCAAAAAAGTTTAGGGATATCATTAGCTATGTAGAACGCTACTATGTGGATACTATCAATACCGATGAACTCACTGAGTTTGCTATTGAAGAAATGCTTAACAAACTCGACCCGCATACAACTTATATCCCTGCTGAGGATTTTGAATATTCTAATTCTCATTTACAAGGAAATTTTGAAGGAGTAGGTATAGAGTTTAATGTTTTTAAAGATACAGTTTATGTAGTTTCAACTGTAGTAGGAGGGCCTTCAGAATTAGTAGGCATTAAAGCTGGAGACAAAATAATTAAAGTTGATAATGAAAATATTGCTGGTACAAATATTAGTAGAAGAAAGGTAGTAGATTTATTGAGAGGAAAAAAAGGATCAAAAGTGAACGTAGCCATCAAAAGAAGAAATGTAAATGAGTTACTTTTTTTCAATGTAAAACGAGATGAAATTCCTGAATATTCGATAGACGTAAGTTATATGATCGACGAAAAAACAGGCTACATAAAAATCAATACATTTGGAGCGAAAACATTCGAAGAATTTGAATCTGCTCTTTCTAAATTGATGAATAAAGGCATGGAAAGGTTGTTAATTGACCTTAGAGGAAATGGTGGCGGATACATGCATATTGCTACAAAAATTGCAGATGAGTTTCTGTCAAAAGATAAGCTTATAGTATACACTGATGGAAAAGCCGAGCAATACAATGAAAAAGATTTTGCTACAGAGAAAGGGAGTTTTGAAAAAGGGGCTTTAATAGTTTTAATTGATGAAAACAGTGCCTCTGCATCAGAAATTTTATCAGGAGCTTTACAAGATAACGATCGTGCACTAATAGTAGGAAGGCGTTCATTTGGCAAAGGTTTAGTACAACGTCCTATAAAGCTTGACGATAATTCAGAATTGCGCCTAACAATTTCAAGGTATTATACACCAAGTGGTAGATCAGTTCAAAAACCTTATTCAGAAGAAATTGATTACGATGTTGATATTTCAACTCGATATGAGAATGGTGAATTTTTTTCGGTAGATAGTATACATTTCGATAAGAGCCTTAAATACGAAACAGAAGCAGGAAGAACAGTATATGGTGGGGGAGGCATTATGCCAGACTATTTTGTCCCGCTTGATACTTCTTATTATACAAAATACCTTTCTGATATTTATGCTAATAACTTAATAGTGGAATTTGCTTATGACTATGTAAGTAAGAATAGAGAAAAGATAGAAGCGAAAGGCTTGGAAAATTTCAAAAAGGAGATGTATGTTAATGAAGAAATATTAAAAGAATTTATCGCTTTTGCTGATAGAGAAGGAGTACCTTATGTTGAAGGACAGTATTTAAAATCTAAGCAACAAATTGAGAGAGGAATTAAAGCATGGACCGCCCGAAGAATTTGGCGCGAAGAAGGTTTTTACCCAATTTATAATGCTCAAGATAATATTTTTAAACAAGCATTGAACTTATTTGATAAAGCTGCTAAGTTAGAAGAAATAGTTGAATGAAGGAGGTTGAAAATTTATAACTAAATGCTAAGTACCTACTTATTACTGTTTTTAAGTATACCTTTTTTGAGTTTGTTGTAGGGCAATTAAATGTTGTACCGCTAACCTGTACCCATTTAAGCCCATACCAACAATAATTCCGTTTGCATGTGCACTAATATAGCTATGATGCCTAAAAGCTTCTCTCTTATACACGTTAGAAATATGGACTTCAATTAAGGGCGAACTGATAGCTGCTACTGCGTCGCCTAGAGCAATAGAACTATGCGTGTAAGCACCGGCATTTAATATAATACCTTCACTTTCAAAACCTATTTTGTGTATATGGTCTAATAAACTACCTTCTGAATTTGATTGAAAATACTTTAAACCAACCTCTTTAAACTCTTTGGCGAGTATTTTGAAAAAATCTTCAAAGGTTTGTGACCCGTAAATATGAGGCTCTCTTTTGCCCAATAAGTTTAAATTGGGGCCATTTACTATGTGAATTGCCATGTAATTGGTTAATATAATGTTTAAATATAGTATAGTTTCTTTAGCTTTCTTGTTAAAAGCTAGAAGCCAAGTTTTTCAAAAAATCGCTTTTTACGTTTTATCGAAATCGATTGATTGGTAAATTGTTGATTGTAAATACTTACAACATCTTTTTCATAGGTATCGAAAAATTCAGGATCGAAATTAGCTTCTTGTATATTTTCAAGTATATAGGGTAAATCTCTCTTTTCTTTGAGCCATTTATCCCATACCTCATGTCGTTGCCTAATGCCAAATAGATTGATACCTATTACTTGCTTATTGCTTTCTTGATAAATAATATGCATGCACTTTTTACCATCTTCATGTTCCCAATACAAAGATTGTTGGCCTTCTGGGTTTTTAGCTAATACTAATCCATAAGTCTGGTATTCTATATCAAAAAATTTGGCTGAGTTAAACCAGTGTCCGGGAGTGTAAGGGATTCTGTTTTCGCAAATTGTCTGGGCTACTGTTTCCCCATGCATCCTTCCTGTATACCATACTTGCTCAATTGGTTTTCTATTGGGTAAAGGCTCATGAAATTGGGCACAGTCGCCAATCGCATATACATCTTCTATATTGGTTTCCAGGTAATGATTTACCATGACACCACGCTGTGTTTCTATATTTGAGTTCTTAAGAAAATCTATATTGGGAGTAACGCCAGCTGTAAGTCCTACAAACTGGCAAGGAATCTCTTCACCACTTTTAGTAGTAACAGCTCTTGCTTTCCCATTTTCATTGGGAAGTATTTCTTTTAATTCTTCACCTAGTCTAAGATCTATGCCGTTATCAAGAATTTCTCTATTAATCATTTCAGACTCTCCAGTAGGTAATACGCCATTCCAAAAACTCTTTTCCCTTACTAAAAAAGTCACAGGAATATGTCTTGAATGAAACATTTCTGCCATTTCGATTCCTATTAACCCTCCGCCAACAATTATAGCTCGTTCCAAGCCCTCAGAATGTTTTTCCATACCTTGTAAATCTTGATAGCTGTACATACCTTGTACACCTTCTAAATTTTGTCCCGGCCAGCCAAACTTATTAGGTTTTGATCCGCAAGCAATTATTAGTTTATCATAAGTTAATGTGCCTCCATCTGAAAATTGCAATTGCTTGTTTTCGGTATCTACTTTTTCTACAAATTTTTTAAGTAAGTCAATCTTATTTTTCTTCCAAAACCAATTCTCGTAAGGCTGGGTATGTTCAAATTTCATGTGACCCATGTACACATACATAAGCGCTGTTCTTGAAAAGAAATAATCAGTTTCTGCCGAGATGACTGTGATTTGATGTGTTGAGTTTTTTCTGATGTGACGGGCAGCGGTAATTCCTGAAATGCCGTTCCCTATAATTGCAATATGCATGGAAAAAGTTTAAAAAAGTGGCTTTAGTTTTTTATTTCTATTTTAACAAAAAATATCCTTAATCATTCAATATGTATAAAAAAAGACCGATTCACTAATCAATCTTTATAACAATTTTACAGAGACTTAGTGCATAACTGCACTTCAATCACTCCTAAAGCGCAAGCTGCCCTACTTAAAGGAGATAGCGTAGGATTTCCAGTAAGTATTGGCTGGTTCAATTGTATCACTTAAGTAACAGGTATTTTCGCTATGACAAAGAGTAAGTGAGTTATCTCCTTGGGAAGTAAGTACAGGCTTCATCAATTAATAATCTAAGATCTAAAAACACTTTTTATTGGGTGTATCTAATTAACATAGACATATCATTTTTAATTATCTTTAAATTGCAATCAAGTTCTCATATTTATAGAAGTGATACCCAGAAGTTTTTTCCAAAGTAAAGATTTACTTATAAAAAAACTTTCAGTGAGAAAGTAAATATGCTTATATTCTTTCATTACTAAGTAGAAGGAAAAAAGAAACTGCAAAATATAAAAAAAT
>JBCDJE010000400.1:0-4683 GCA_038748185.1 Bacteroidota bacterium | reverse complement strand
GTTTGCTACTGTTCTTATTGCTGACAAGAATGTAATTTATAGAAAGGGCATATCTACGATCCTAAAATCGGGATTTAGCGACATGCAAGTAATGGAAAGCAGCAATATTGAAAAACTATTAGAGCAAACGTATGAATTGAAACCTGAAATTCTCATTCTAGATTATCTGCAAAATCTAGAAAGTTATGGGCAAATTTTTAAGGAAATTTCTAAAAATACTCCTAAAACTAGTTTGCTTGTAGTCTCCGAGGATAATGATACTAAGCGAATTAAGAAGATTATCGATTTAGGGGTAAAAGGTTTTCTTACTAAACAATGTGAAGCTGAAGAGATATTAAATGCAGTAAAATTTATTCTTCAGGGTAAGCGCTTTTTTTGTTCTTATGTTTTAGATGTTCTATTAAGAGGTGAGCAACCTATATTACCTTCTTTTGGGAATTTATCTACCAGGGAGATACAAGTATTAGAACTAATAGCCAAAGGAAATACCACCAACAAAATAGCCGATAAGCTCCATATCAGTATTCATACTGTTAACTCACATCGCAAAAATATCTTAAAAAAGTTACAGCTTAAATCGCCTACTCAGCTAGTCGCTTATGCTTTGGAAAAAGGCTTGGTAAAGTTAAAGTAGCTACTTTACCAGTTAGGTTACTTTTCGCTTTGTTACAGGAAGTGGACTAACCTTTGTTTTTGAGAAATAATTCACCTCATTGGCAAGGCAAATAATTGCATTGGTTGACTAACTTGTGCCTTTACCGAAAAGCCAATTAATTACCAATGCACCAGCAGTGTAAATACAGGTTGAACCCATTGAGGATTAAATAGATGGCTTCTTGGTCCCTGATTTTGTATTTTCTACTCATTTTATTTTTATTAAACCTAGCTCAAATTTTTATCTGCCCTCGTTCAAGTCTTGTGGGCTGATCGTGCCTTGACTGACTTGGACTTTTATTCTTCATTATTACTTTCTTTTTATTTTACTATCCTTTTTCCTCGCTATCCGAAGTCTGTGACTTCTAAATTTCTTTCTTTGACCCATTTTTTAGTCCAAGTTACGCTTTGCTAAACTTGAACCAGTTGGGGAGTACAACTAGTACATTGCCACTGCCACCACTTACGTAATGGGTGAGCCTATCGGGCTGCCCATCTACTTGTACTTTTTTGAGGATGCGGTTGCCTGCTGCATCATAACGGTATGCTACACTGACTCCGGTTTTTGTTACTTTGGCTACTTTGCCGTATACCGTCCACTCAATTTCGGTAATGCCCTCAGCGTTATCTTGTATCAGGTTGTCTATGTCGTCATAGTTATAATTTCCTGCCGTTTGGTTGTCCAAGCCTTTTTGTCATATAGCGAGCATCGTACCAGAACTGGCTTACCCTGCATCAGGAGTTTGCTTTCTATCATCACTAAATTATTTAGTTAAAATAACCGAGGTATACAATGTATCATACCTTAGAAATTTTTTTATGTACTACTTACTCACTACAACTAGTGATTACATCACTAGTTGTAGTGAGTATAATTTCACTATGATTAGCGATTGTTAATTTATTAGCTTAATCAGAAATTTGCATTGTTTAGATTAATTCTAAATAATGAAAAATGATAAGATTAAAGCTATTTATACTCCTTTCTATTATTCCAATGTCGCTTAAAGCCCAGCTTATTGTTGAGCTCGTTAGTGCTGAAACATGGAGGCCTGCATCTGATGCAATTGTAAATAGTCAATCATTACTAAGTCCCCAAAAGAAAATAAAAGTTATAAGCAATGAAAATGTTAGTATAGAGGATATTTCCTTTCCTGTGTCGCTTCAAGTTCAAAACTTACGTTTTTTAAATAGCAGGGATACCGTTTATCAGCATGAAAAAAAAACGCTCCAATTATATAACAATACGGTTTTCCTGGGAGAAGTGGCTCTAACAGGTCAATATATAGTGCAATCAGTGCCAAATGCTGTTTATGATATTATAACAATTTCCAGCGAAAGAGTAGAAGCACGGGGAACCGTCTCTTTACAAGATGTACTATCTAATGCATTGAATATTCGATTTTCTAGAAAGAACACAATTGGTAATACTCGCTTCAATATGCAAGGCTTATCGGGGCAATCGGTGAAAGTATTAATGATCTCTTACTCAGGCGATGAGAATGAAGTAAAATCATCTACTATCAATTTTACCAATCAAAAAGCTGGATTATCAGATGATAGCCCTATGGTAAATGTTTCACGATCGGCACCTAGTAACGGATCATTAACGCTTAATTTAAGTGTTAATGACCTTACTTATGGTGAAAATGAAGATTTTTATATGATTCCTGTTATGAGTGGTAATGAACTGGTTTTATCTTTTTATGCACCCGATGGAGCTTTAACCAAAGCTGCCTTTGGAGAAATAACTGCTGATGAAGCTACCAGTAAAGTTTTTATCGTTAGAAGAGAAGGTGATAACAGAAATTGGAAAAAAGTAAAAGTTTTTCAATTGGGAGATAACTATACTATCCAATATGATGATATAAATGCTACAGCTTTTCAAGCTGTTGAAATTACAAAATACGATACTTTTAATTTTTCATTTTTTGATTTAGACAATGGTGTTGAAAGTATAGAACCTGAAAAAGAGGCATGGGATTTTAAATATAATACTTTTACTGAGGCATTGAACCTTGGAGGTCTGGGATTAGCTATTTCCTATAGCTTCAAAGATTTTATCACACTTAATCGACACAATACTTGTGCGGTACAAGTACTTGCAGAAGATATTACTTTTGAAGCTTTTAGTGTACAAAATATTAGTGGATTAGCATTTAACAATGAGATTGATGTAATTGGAGAGAATTAGCGAATGGGAGGTGAATCAAACTCAACTCCGGCTTTGTATGAAGGCAGGTATTTCGTTATTGAAGATTCACAAGGCAACTATTACAAATTAAAATTCAATAGGCTTTACTTCTCCGGAAGGGGAAAGAGAAAAGCCGGAATTCAGCTTCGAATTGGTTGAATAATGATCATTTGAAAATCATTTTTTGTTAATCTAAACAAGTAATTTTTAACGTATTATGAAAAAGGTTCTCATTATTACTTTATGCTTGCTAAGTAGTACGCTTTTCGCACAAAAAAAGAAAAAACAAGATATAGAAGCAATTAAGGCAATGTGCGGATGCTATGAAGTAGATTTCAACTTTGCAGAAACATTTGCAGCTGATCAAGGCTATAAGTTTCACGATAATTATCATTCCGGAGCACTGGAATATGTACTTCCCGTAGAGGAAACCAAAGACAAAATTGTATTGCAACACCTTTTAGTAATTGGCGATTCCATGATTATTAAACATTGGCGCCAAGACTGGTTATATGAAAATACAGCATTGTATCAGTTTCATAAAGATAATACTTGGAAATATACGACACTTCCTCAAGAAGCTGTAAAGGGGCAATGGACACAAAAGGTCTATCAGGTTGATGACAGCCCACGTTACGAATCAAGTGCTACTTGGGTACATTTTGATGGTAAGCACTACTGGGAAGCAGTAGCAGATGCGCCTCTTCCAAGAAGAGAGTTTAGTAAACGTAAAGATTATAATGTAATGGTTAGAAAAAATAGGCAAGAGATAACGAATGAAGGTTGGGTACATGAACAAGATAACAATAAAGTGATTCGCGAAGGTGAAGAAGATATTTTATTAGTAAAGGAAAAAGGATGGAATACATATAACAAAGTAGGAATAGAGAAGTGTACGCTAGCAATAAACTGGTGGAAAGATAACAAAGTGTTTTGGGCAGATGTAAGGACTGTTTGGGATGAGTTATTTGCACAGCAAAAAGAAATTAAAATTGATATGAGGGTTGATAATACGCTAATGTTCATGCGTATTTTTGCTTTACAAGACGAGTTGAAGAAAGAAGCTTATGATTCAGAAAAAGCTAAACAAGCATTAAGAAAAATCCTCAAACTTCATCTTAAAACTGAATATAATGTTGCGTTAAATTAGTCCATACTATACTACTAAGTGTTTAATTTCAAAACCTGAAAGTTGATGACTTTCAGGTTTTTTTTTATTTTTCCAAATAAAAAATTTGGCTTGAAAAAAGAAAGCATTCTTTATGGATTGTTAATGGGTTTATTACTCATAGTACTTCAACTAGTAGAGTATAAGACTATTATTAGGGATATTGAGATTGAAGTTTACGCCACAATTATTGCAGTACTTTTTCTTATTTTGGGCATTTGGTTGGGTAGAAAAATTGTTGAAAAACACGCGAATGTAAAAAAAACTCCCACCATAAATCATCAGGCAAGAAATATAAATTCTGACCTAAGCAAAAGGGAATTTGAAGTACTGCAAATGATGGCTCGTGGAATGAGCAATAAAGAAATAGCCGAACATCTATTTGTTTCACTTAATACCATAAAGACTCACGCTTCTAATATTTATTTAAAATTGGATGTAAAACGAAGAACACAAGCAATAAATAAAGCCAGAGAAATGCAACTTCTGTAAGTTAAAAATGAATAAACTCTCGTCATTTTAATTAAATAACTGACGTTACGCACTTTTTGAAAAAATGAGATGAAGAGTTAACTTTTATCCATGGAAGATACCTTAGATTTATATACGGATTATTTACTTTCAAGCTTTGGTCAAACCTCAGCGACGGGGTTATCCAGATTGGTAG
>JBCDJE010000399.1:0-4700 GCA_038748185.1 Bacteroidota bacterium | reverse complement strand
TCTAAATGTAGATTATCCATTGCTTTAGATAAATCTTTTAATTATTCAGGTACTCAAGATTTAGACGGTATTAGTATCGCTACATCTTATCCAAAAATACTTGGTCAATTCTTAGCTAAAAAGAACATAAAAGCCTCAGTACACGAAATAAGTGGTTCTGTTGAAATAGCACCTAGCATAGGATTAGCAAAGGCAGTGTGTGATATTGTAAGTTCAGGAAGCACACTCTTTACTAATGGATTAAAAGAAGTAGAAACTATTTACTATTCAGAAGCAGTATTAATTGCCGATGAAAGTCTTTCTACAGCAAAAAGAGAAACACTTTCAAAACTTTTATTTAGAATAAAATCGCTACAACAAGCAAAAAACAATAAATATATTTTGTTGAATGCACCAGAGGAGAATATAACAGAAATCAAAACCTTACTACCGGGTATGCGCAGTCCAACAGTAGTTCCTCTTGCTGAAGATGGCTGGGTCTCTATTCATTCGGTAATTAATGAAAATGATTTTTGGGAAAAAATTGAAAGCTTAAAAGCTGCTGGAGCAGAAGGAATTTTGGTAGTTCCTATTGAAAAAATGATTTTATAAAAATTAATCTGAAATAACAGTAACTATTTCAACATAGGCAGATGAAAATCGTAAAATATCCTTCAAAAAAAACCTGGACTGAGTTATTACAAAGACCAGTAATGGATTTAGAAGAAGTAGAAGAAAGCGTAAAACCTATATTAGCCAAAGTAGCAAAAGAAGGCGATGAAGCTGTAAAGGCATTCACAAAAAAGTTTGATAAGACCTCAATTGAAGACTTGGCTGTTACCAGATACGAAATAGAAAAAGCAGCAGAAAAAGTATCCGAAGAACTGAAAGCTGCTATAAGCATTGCTAGAAATAATATTGAAAAATTTCATGTAGTGCAAAAGGAACTGGTCAAAAAAGTAGAGACCATGCCAGGGGTTCTATGCTGGAGAAAAAGTGTCGCTATTGAAAAAGTAGGACTCTATATTCCCGGTGGTACAGCCCCACTTTTTTCATCAGTGCTAATGTTAGGAATTCCTGCAAAAATTGCTGGTTGCCAAGAAGTTGTTTTGTGTACTCCACCAGGGGAAGAAGGTAAAATCAATCCTGTAATTTTATTTACTGCCGATTTAATAGGTATAAAAAAAATATTTAAATGTGGTGGCGGGCAAGCAATTGCAGCACTGACTTTTGGGACAGAAAGCATTCCTAAAGTCGATAAAATTTTTGGACCGGGAAACCAATATGTTACAGCCGCTAAACAATTGGCTACAAAGTATGGTGTAGCTATTGACATGCCTGCCGGACCTTCTGAAGTTGCTGTGTTAGCCGATAGTACTGCTAACCCTAAGTTTATCGCTGCTGACTTATTGTCTCAGGCCGAGCATGGTGTTGATAGTCAAGTAATTATGATAACAAATGATGCCCAGCTTGCTGCAGCAACAGAAAAAGAAGTAAAAAGACAAGTAGGAGAGTTACCACGCAAAACTATTGCCGAAGCAGCTTTAGAAAACAGCAAAATTATATTGGTGAATTCAATTGATACTGGCATTGAAATACTTAACCAGTATGCCGCTGAGCATCTCATTATAGCTATGGACGATGCAGAAAGTATCAGTGAAAAAATTACAAATGCTGGTTCGGTTTTTTTGGGGCATTTTACCCCTGAATCAGCAGGTGATTATGCATCAGGTACCAATCATACTCTACCAACCAATGGCTATGCAAAAATGTATAGTGGCGTATCGCTTGATAGTTTTTTCAAAAAAATAACTTTCCAAAATATCAGCGCTGAAGGACTGAAACAAATAGGAATTACCGTAGAAAGAATGGCTGCTGCCGAAGATTTAGTGGCTCATAAAAAGGCGGTTTCTATTAGATTAGAAGAGATAAGGAAAAGATAATAAGTATTTGCAAATCAATATTTTACGTTTAACAATAGGTGAATTTCATTAAATATCTATGCTTCAAAAAACATTCAATATAACTTCACTGGTAAGGCCACATATTTTATCCCTCAAACCCTATACATCAGCAAGAGATGAGTATTCCGGAAAAAATGGTACTTTTCTCGATGCCAATGAAAATCCTTTTGGTTCAGTAAATGGTGAAGCTTTTAACCGCTATCCTGATCCACTTCAAAAAGCAGTAAAACAAAAGTTGGCAGCAATCAAGAAAGTAAACCCGGCACAAATATTTTTAGGCAATGGGAGTGATGAAGCAATAGATTTATTATTTAGGGCTTTTTGTGAGCCCCAAAAAGATAAAGTGTTAACCCTACCTCCTACTTATGGCATGTATCAGGTAAGCGCTGCAATTAATCAGGTAGAAGTAGTAGAAGTACCACTTACAGCAAGCTTTCAGTTAGATACAAATGCTATTTTTTCTTTTTTAGAGAGAGAAAAAGCTGTTAAAGTTATTTTTATTTGTTCGCCAAATAATCCTACAGGAAATCAACTAGACTTAGTAGCCATTGAAAATGTGCTCTACCACTTTAATGGATTGGTAGTAGTTGATGAAGCATATATCGATTTTGCTATGTACCCAAGTCTGATCAAGCTACTAGATCGTTTCCCTAACCTAGTAGTTTTACAAACTTTCTCAAAAGCATGGGGAATGGCTGCATTGAGAATGGGCATGGCTTTTACACATCCTGAAATCATTCATATACTCAATAAAATAAAACCACCTTATAACATTAGCCAGCTTACACAAGAAAAAGTACTAGCTGCACTTGATTCAGATACCAAAAGAGCTGAAAAAGTAAAGATACTCATTGCACTGAGGCAAGATTTAGCAGCCAACTTGAAAGCACTACCTATAATTAAGAAAGTATACCCTTCTGATGCTAATTTCTTATTAATAAAAGTAGATAACGCCAAACAAATGTATAATGCCTTAATACAAAAATTGGTGATTGTACGCGATAGATCAAGCGTTAAACTATGTGATAATTGCCTCAGAATTACGGTAGGTACCAAAGAAGAGAATAGTAAATTAATAGCAGCAATTAATGAAGTATCACAATAAACAGCCTGTCAATCTCTTCTTTTAAAGAGCTATTTTTATCAGCCATTTCACTTTATAATTAACTGTTTGTATTTGTATTTTTAGTATATATTATTTTACTTTTCCTAGTCAATTCGTTATATTTTTATCCTAAATTGTATTTTTTAAAGAATTTACCTTAAATTTTCGCTTTATTTCATTTGTTATTGAAAAGTCGGCATTATGTGCAAACTATCTCATTATTAAGCTTAAAGAAATAGTATTATTTAAATAAAGCACTTTTGCTAATCCTAAAACACTATATCTGTATGAAAAAATTATTTTTTGGACTATTCATCTCTCTCATCCTTCTTGCAACTACATCACATGCACAAACAAGTGATTACATTTTTTTTGATGGAAGTTATGAACAACTTCAAACCCGAGCACTAAATTCAGGTAAACCTTATTTTGTATATTTTTATGCAAACTGGAGTCCATTAGCAAAAAAAATGAACGAAGAAACTTTTACGAACCAAGCTTTAGTGCGTTATGCTGAAAATGCTTATTTGGGAATGGCCGTAGATGGAGAATCGATTTTAGATGGAGGAGAAACATTAGCCCAAAAATACAATGTGATCTATTTCCCTTCAGTACTCATTTTTACCTCTGAAGGGAAAATGATGTCGCGCTTGTCGGGTTTCCAGTCCGCCAATAGTTTACTTTCAAAGCTCAGGCAATTTGAAAATGCCACTGGTGCCCCAGATATTTCAGTAAGTGAAGTAGAAAACCTCCCTCCTGCTGTGGATAACCCTGGTGAATATTTATTTAAAGTATCAGCCAAGACAGTTACTAGAAGAGGATTTGGTGTACAAATAGGTGTTTTCTCAAACTATAGAAACACATTTGTGAAATTATTAGAATTAGAAGGGGAGAAATTTCATAAAAACGTGATGGTATTTATTAAGGATAGTGAGGATAACCAATTATTGTATAAAATAATTCTAGGACCTTTTAACGACAAGAACCAAGCAGACACTTATTACAAAGCATTATCAAAAGACAAATACTATAAGGGTAGTGTACTAGTAGATTTAAGTGCACTGTAATACCAGTACTTGGTACTTCAATATCCCATTCTTTTATAACGCATGGGATTTTTTTAGAAGTTAAGGCTTCGGAATAAGATTTGTGGACTTGAGAAGTTAAGTATTAGTAGTTATTCATTATATTATTGACTAGGTACTTAACCAACATCATTTAACACAATAGCTCAACAACTTTTTACTTACTAGCTTACTTTTTTAACTATGCAAATCAAATATTTATCTCTGCTATTTTTCTTCTTACTCGCTGTTTCCTTTAACATTTATGCACAAGATGCAACAGATAAAAACAAGCCTCCGGTTAACTTGAATGCTGCATTTGAAGAATTAAAATCAAAGTCTACTGACTATGAAGATTATGAAGTGATCAAGAAACTAAGGCTGAATAATTTTTGGAAGCAAGTAACTGATACACTATCAGTAAAAGAATCTGCTTACAAAACTTCTCAGGCTGAGATAAAAGAACTGAAGACTAAAATAATGGAGATGGAAATCGAAATGCAAAAGAAGGATAAACAAGTGGCTGACAGCCAATATCTTGTAGATCATTTAGAGGTATTGGGTATTCCCTTCAATAAAAATAGTTAT
>JBCDJE010000398.1:0-4704 GCA_038748185.1 Bacteroidota bacterium | reverse complement strand
TACGTTGTATCTTTCGATACCTTGTTTGAACTGTATACCACTTCCTTGCACACTGGCTTCAGGTTGAAAGGCCGCTTCAGGATCAATACCAATTTTAGCCTTTGTCCATAGCATAATATTTCTACTGTAAAGTGCTACATTTGCCCTTTGTAAGCCCAGCTTTTTAGTAAATGTATTTGGTACACGGTACGATAAAGAAATTTCTCTCAGTTTCACATAATCAGCATCAAAGGTTGCCGTCTTCGTAAAATCCCATGGGTAGTTATCAGCAAAAGGAATGATCCTTGTATCAGCCCCACCTAAGTTTTCAGTATAGCTGATGATATTGCCAGCCTCATCGTATTCAGCAATTACTCCGGGATTGAAAACACCATCGTTTACAGTTACTCCGGCTGTAAAAGGGAAGCCTCCATATTCATTGCCGGGTCCTCCAACTATATTTATTCCATCAGTAATCATACTTCCTTCATTGGCGACTAACCAATCTCTCAATTCTGTACCAGTTCTGCCACCCGGATTAATTAGTTGATCTAACCATCTTTGGGTTTTTAAATCTGATTCACTATAACGATAGGTTTGGGAAACAAATTGACCGCCTTTTCGCCAATCGAAAGTCATGTTAAGAGAGAAGTTTTTATAAGTTAAAGAAGTTTGCAAACCTGCTAGAAAATCAGGATTGAAATTTCCGATTTTATTTCTCGTATTTTCTGCCCGTACATCCTGCCAAGAACCTTCTTCATCTAAAATAGGGTAACCAAAATACGGAGAGTTCGGATCTTCCACCCTTACTAATTCCCTATCGTAAATATCGCCAATTTCTTCTCCTACATAAGTCCATGCACCACCTTTAGCATCTCTCCATAAGGTAAAGATTTCTATGTCATCATTCAACTCAAGTATTTTAGTGCGGTTTCGCGATATATTAAAATTGACATCCCAGGTAAAATTATCATTACGGATAGGTGTGCCACCGATTAATAATTCCCAGCCTTTACTTTCTAATAAGCCCGCATTGATCTGTTTTGAGTTATATCCTGAAGAAGCTGGTAGCGTTAATCCTAGTACTTGGTTTTCATTTTCTACTACGTAATAAGTGCCTTCAAATCGCAATAGGTTATCAAATAAGTTGAAATCCAATCCTACTTCCCATGACGTAGCGATTTCTGGTTTTAAATCTGGCGTTAATAATCTATCAGGATAACTCAATCTTGGAATATTACCCCATGCTCCTTCATCCCTGAGAGCAGGATAAAGCGAGTAAGGATCAGTATCGTTACCTACTTGTGCCCAACCTGCTCTAAGTTTTAACATATCTATGGAAGGACTCATTGCTACCATTTCGTTTAATAAGACGCTCAAAGAGGCAGAGGGATAAAAATAAGACCTATTCTCGACAGGTAAGGTACTTGACCAATCATTTCTGGCAGTAAGATCAAGATAAATCATGTCTTTATAACCTAAATTGGCAATTCCATAAAGGCTGTAAACTACTCTTTCACTTGAGAAGCTACTCTTGTTCAAAGTTTCTGCGGCAATGTTATTGACAGTAAATACTCCCGGAACGATAAGTCCTGCGTTTCTGGTAGTAGAATTTAAAAAAGTAGTATTTTTATTATAGCGAGCATTTCCACCAACAGAAAAATTAAGGCTAAAATCTCCAAAACCTTTATCGTAACTGGCTAAGAAATCAGCATTTCTCTCATAACGAGTTAAGTCCACAATGCCGTAAATACCATTTCTATCTCGAGTGTAACTATTCGCTCCTTTGGTTTCCCTCAATTCGCTGTATTGATCTAAGGCATACCTGCCCATCAAGCTAATATCTTTAGTGATTTGCCACTCAGCCATTAGATTGCCAAATACCCTGTCTCTGGTAAAGCTATTATTAATTTCATTGGCTAAAAAGTAGGGATTATTATAATCGCCGGGTGCTTGTGAAAGTTGTTGTAAGCCTTCCTGTCCCGGTACCCAGTAATCTTTAAGATCTAGGATATTGATATGGGGAGAAACTTTATAAGCTGCTTCTAGTGGATTAGCCCCCCTATTTCCAGCAGGACGATTGTTTGACCAGGTTCTATTTATATTAATCACACTACTGATAATTAAATTCTTGCTTGCTTTTATAGAAGAATTTAGCGACAAATTATTTCTGAATAAATCAGAATTAGGTATAAGCCCTCTACTCGACATGTTGGTAAAGCCTAAACGATAATTCAATAAATCGTTATTATTTGCAATAGAAATACCGTTAGTCGTATTGATACCTGTTTGTACAAAGTTTGCAACGTTGTCTTTATAAGACCTTAGTTCTGTTGGAATAGGGTTGCCATTTTCATCTTGCGGACTATTCCATTGAATCGCCCTGTATCCTTGGTCTAACCTTGGTCCTACTCCTGCTGCTGAGCCTTCTTCAATAATGAGTTGCCCACCGGGATAGGGATTATTTTCAGGGGTGTAAGGACGGACACCAGTAGCAAACTCAGTATGAAAATCAAGATATTTAAAAGGATTATCAAAAACGGTATTTGAGGTAATATTTACGGTTACACCATCTGTATTTTTCCCTGACTTTGTGGTAATGATTACCACACCATTACCCGCTCTTGATCCATAAAGCGCTGCTGCACTAGGGCCCTTCAGAATGGAGATATCTTCAATATCGTTGGGGTTTAGATCGGAAATAGCATTACCATAATCTACCGGATTACGGTCTCCAATTTGTGTAACATTGTTTAGGGTATTGGATATCGGTACTCCATCTATCACGAATAAGGGTTGATTATCGCTGCTCAGCGAAGTTGCCCCTCTAATCACCATACTTACTGATGCACCAGATGCACCAGTAGAATTTACTACTACGCCCGGTACTTTCCCGGCAATACCGTTCAAAACATTTTCCTGAGCGACTCTGGTCACTTCTTCGCCACCTACTCTGCCTACAGAAAAACCTAAAGAGCGTTCTTCTCTTTTTATACCCAACGCAGTTACTACTACATCACTGAGTTGTTGGGCAGAAGGTAGCAGCGTAATTTCGAAAAAAGTCTGGTTCCCTACAGTAAACTCTTTTTCTTCATAACCGATATAGCTTACTTTCAAAACGGCATCTTCATCCGGTACTTCCATGTTAAACACACCTTCAACATCGGTGATAGTTCCTTGTGTAGTCCCTTTCAATAAAATTGTAGCACCAATAAGTGGTTCTCCTTCTTCATTATTAATTTTTCCACTTATAGGTATAGCATCCAATTCTTTTACCCAACTATTTAACTGTTTATTACTTTTCCTGATAGTAATATTCTGATTTACAGCTCGAAACTCTAAGTAAGTTTGTTGTGAAATATCAGTTAAAATATCATGTAAATTTTCTGTGTGTGCTATGGCAACTCTTTGGTTTAACACAGTTTTTACCTGATCTTCGTATAAAAAAACATAGCCTGATTCCTCAGAAATTTCGGCTATAATTTTAGAAGCTTGCCCATTTTTAGTGCTTAAGTCAATTTTCGTTTTTTTTAAACTTTGCCCTAGCGAATCGGCAAAAACAAAGCTCGCACCAATAGATGTTATCATTGCTAACAAAAAGAATCGCATAAGCAACCGTTTAGTAATTGTTTTAAATTTCATACTTTTGAAAAGTTTAGGGATTAATACAAATTCTTAAATCCAATCGCATTGGATGAGATCGACCAAAATTTCGTTCCGATGCGATTTTTTACTATTTGTTCTTTCATGAAGTGTTGTACTTTGTTATCATAGGCTAAAGTCTTTTTAGTTTTACAGTTCTTTCCTCTATTTTATATTTTATGCCAAAGGCAAACTCTAATGACTCCAATACGGCTCTTAAATTTTCATTTTTATGGATTCCAGTAATGCGTTTATCATAAATGCTTGAGTCTTCTACCAAAATTTCAATGCCGTACCATCTTTCCAATGTCTTTTCAATTTCGGCAAAAGGGGTTTGGTTAAATTTTAAAATACCTTTTCTCCAATTTAAATCTGTTTCTGCCTCAATATCGGTTTTCCTGAAAGTTGAAGTTTCGGTATTAAATACAAGTTTTTGGTTTTTAGTTAACTCATGAATTTTAGTACTTTCTCTTAAATTACTTACCAGTACTTTTCCACTCTTTACTGTTACGGCAATTTCGCTTTCTTCGGGGTAAGCTTTCACATTAAAGGAAGTACCTAATACTTTTATTTTTGTGTGGGATGTTTCTATGATGAAAGGTCTTTGTTCATCTCTTTTAATACTAAAAAAAGCTTCTCCTTCCATTTTTACTACGCGATTTCTGGTGGAAAACCTTGAAGGAAAGCTTAGTTTACTTGCTGAATTTAGGTGGATAAAACTGCCATCTGAAAGAGTCAGGCTTCCTTTTTTACCTGAAGGAATGTACTTTTCTTCAAAACTAATAGCCGATAATTCTTTTTCATCGGGTATTTCCATTGAAAACCACCAAACTGCTATCAATACACAAGAAATGAAAGTGAGCGAGGCCGCTATGCCAGAGGTATAAGACCAGAAGTTGATTTTTCGATTGTTGCGCTTTTTTTGTGTTTGACTATTAACGATGGCTTTGGCTGCCACCATTTTTTCATTGTAATCGAAAGTGAAAGTTTCCGGAGTTTTCTTTTTTTCTGATAAGATCAACTCATCAAAATAACCTTTTAATACTTCATCGTACTCTTTTTTAATATTCTCATTTTCTAATC
>JBCDJE010000397.1:0-4715 GCA_038748185.1 Bacteroidota bacterium | reverse complement strand
CTTGTGCCCATGTAGCATTTATTTTTAAACATAAAGTACCAATTAAAAATCGATATATTAAAAAAAAATTCACAGCTTTATTAAAGTCATTATTATAAAGAAAAAGGCTTTAACAAATGATTCTAACGAGCATTTTATGCTTTTTTTTTGTATCTTGCCCCTTGGATTTTTTAAAGATTTTATAGAATAAAATGGCAGACGGTGGAAAGATCATCCCAATCAATATTGAGGATGAAATGAAAGTAGCATACATCGATTATTCGATGTCAGTAATCATCTCAAGAGCCTTACCAGATGTTAGAGATGGTTTAAAACCAGTTCACAGAAGAGTGCTTTATGGAATGGCAGATTTAGGGGTATATTTCAATAGATCCTACAAAAAGTCTGCAAGAATTGTAGGAGAAGTACTAGGTAAATACCATCCCCACGGAGACGCTTCAGTTTATGACTCCATGGTGCGAATGGCACAAACTTGGTCTCTAAGAATGCCACTAGTAGATGGGCAGGGGAACTATGGTTCCATTGAAGGCGATCCTCCTGCAGCAATGCGATATACTGAAGCGAGGCTAAAAGAAATTGCTGGCGAGATGCTTTCTGATATAAAAAAAGAAACAGTAGACTTTCAAGCCAATTTTGATGATACGCTTCAAGAACCTATAGTATTACCTGCAAAAATCCCCAATTTACTGATAAATGGCACATCGGGTATAGCAGTAGGTATGGCTACAAATATGGCTCCTCACAATCTTGGGGAAGTCGTAGATGGTATTATAGCCTATATCGAAAATAGAGAGATCACCATTAGTGAATTAATGGAGTATATAAAAGCTCCTGACTTCCCTACCGGTGCTATTATTTATGGTTACGATGGTGTAAAACAGGCTTTTGAGACAGGTCGTGGGAGAATTGTCATGCGTGCAGTAACAGAAATTGATGAAGCACCCTCTGGTAAAACCCAGATAATTGTAACAGAAATACCTTACATGGTTAACTTGTCAGTTTTATTGGAGAAAACAGCTTCAATTGTAAACGATAAAAAAATTGACGGTATAACTGCCGTTAAAAACTTTAGTGATAAAAAAGGTATTAGGATTGTTTATGAGCTCAAAAAAGATGCTATCCCTGATGTAGTATTAAATAATCTATTTAAGCATACTCCACTACAAACTACATTTAATGTAAATAATGTAGCATTAGTAAAAGGAAGACCTCGAACGCTTAATTTAAAGGAAATAATCTATAGCTATGTAGAACATAGACATGAAGTAGTAATAAGAAGAACAGAGTATGATCTGTCGGAGGCAAAAAAGCGTCTTCATATACTTGAAGGTTTATTAATTGCTCTCGATCATCTCGACGAAGTAATTGCTTTGATAAGAAAATCTGCTGATCCTGACGAAGCCAAACAAGGTCTTGTGACAAGTTTTGAATTAAGTGAAATCCAAGCAAAGGCTATCCTTGAAATGCGCTTACAAAGACTTACAGGTTTAGAAAGAGATAAGATCCAAAAGGAATATGATGAAGTTACTAAACTTGTAAAAGAACTTGAGGAAATTCTCGCAAATGAATCGCTGAGGATGCAGATAATAAAAGATGAACTACTTCTATTAAAAGAAAAGTATGCTGATGAAAGAAGGTCTCGTATTGAAATTAACGCTGACGATCTTGAAATAGAGGATATGATTCCTAATGAAGAGATGGTCATTACTATTTCAAATGAAGGATATATCAAAAGAACTAACCTCAAAGAATATAGAATTCAGGCAAGAGGTGGCGTTGGCTCTCGTGGAGTTACCACAAAAAATGATGACTACACAGAACATATGTTTATAGCTTCAAGTCATAATTACCTCTTAATTTTCACAAAGAATGGTAAAGTATTCTGGCTGAAAGTGTATAAAGTACCAGAGGGCGGTAAAACTTCTAAAGGAAGACCTGTTCAAAACCTTATTCAAATAGATAAAGAAGATAGTGTAAGAGCAGTTATTAATGTTAAAACCCTTAAAGACGAAGATTACATTAATAATAATTATCTCATTATGGCTACTACTAATGGTATCATTAAGAAAACACCATTAGAAGCTTACTCTCGGCCAAGACAAAGTGGTATAACAGCTATTACTGTAAGAGAGGGTGATGATCTATTAGATGTACAATTAACTGATGGAAATTGCGAAATCTTTTTAGGATTAAAGTCTGGTAGAGCTATCCGCTTTCATGAAACCGAAGTAAGACCCATGGGAAGAACCGCTTCAGGAGTGAGAGGTATCACTCCACTGCATGATAAAGATTATGTAATAGGTCTGGTTTGTATAAAAGACATTCCTTCAGCATCACTTTTAGTGATCTCTGAAAATGGCTATGGGAAACGATCGAACATTGAAGACTATAGAAAGACAGGAAGAGGAGGTAAAGGAGTTAAAACATTGAATATTACATCCAAAACTGGTGAATTAGTAGCAATTAAGAATGTACATGATTCAGATGGTTTAATGATAGTTACTAAAAACGGTATTACTATTAGAATGAATATGGACGCTTTGAGGGTAATGGGAAGAACTACTCAAGGAGTGAAAGTAATCAAAGTTGGTGAAGGGGATGCGATATCGTCAGTAGCAAAAATTAAAGATGTAGTAGATGTTGGAGAAGAACAAAGTGACGATTCTGAAGGAATTAGTGATATAAATACTAATGACAATGGAAAAGGATAAATATTCTGATTTTATTTATTTTCACTTAGGCTTTCAATTTGAAAGCCTTTTTATATAAAATAAAAAAAGAAGCCTGGAAATTATTGATTTTCTATTTATGGTTGCTCATTACATATTTACTTTTAATAAGGGTAAGGTTAAAAGCTAGTACATTAATAGCTATTAATTGAATACGCCTTTAGCTCTAGGCTTTGAAAACCATTCAAACCAGCACTTCTTCAAGAAATTAGAAACCAAATAGTAAGTAATAACTTGTACTTAGTCTTACAAATTAAGGTATTATTTTCAAAAATCTTCTATTACTAAAAAAGAAATTACGAACTATTTAAAAAATCATTTAGAAAACACTGCACTTAGCTCTTTTTTTTAGGTTACACATCCAACATTCTTTTTATCACATCAGAAAAATTTTCAACCATTTTATTCTAAAGTATAAATTTTTAAAGAATGGGTGCAACCTTCTATTAATGACATTCTTAGTTTGTTTTGAAAACATTATAGCTAACAGGGTAATCAACTTCGAGAAAGCCTACTCCAGTTTTTTACACTGAAGTAGGTTCTCTACTTTATAAGACTAGGACTATTTTTGGAAAAATATTTTAATAATGTTTGACTTCTCTCTATAAAGAGTTATTTGAACTTTTAAAAACGATCTGGGCTATAATTATACTTTATAGCTTGGCTAACATTGCCTAAGTATTTTTTTAAATTCTAATACCACTAATTTCGATTTGGGTAAAGTCTTAACTATTTCAAATAGTCAGTCTTCTTTCTATTTTTGGTTTATTCTATTGCTAAGCAGTAACTTGCTTAAATGCTGCTGTAAAAATTTTCATTTCATCCATAGTACCGATACTTACTCTGCAGTAGTGTTGGTTTTTATATTCCCAAACCCTGATTCCAACACCTTGTTGAAACATTTTTTCTCTAAAAGCAGTCCCTTCCATCTCTATTGGAAATAAAACAAAACTCGTTTCTGAAGGAATATATTTTATATTCATTCCATCAAGTGTTTTATAGAGAAACTCTTTTGATTTCTTATTCATATCATAACTATATTTATGATACTCTGTATCCTGGTAACTAGCTACTGCAGCTGCAATTGACGTTGCTGAAATAGTACCACCATTAGAGGCGAATTCTTTTATTTTAGAAATGGTAGCAGGTAAGGCAACCATATATCCAATTCTCAATCCTGCAAAAGCATGCAACTTTGAAAAAGTTCTAGCCACCATTATATCATATCCTTTTCTTACACATTTAATCATCGACTTCTCTTCTGGGTTGGCAGTATAATCAATGTAGGCCTCATCTATAAAAATAGGTGTTTTCTTAGAAGTCTCTAAGCAAAACTGTTCTAGTTCGCCACTATCCACGGTAGTACCTGTTGGATTGTTAGGATTACACAGATACACCATACTAGTTTTTTCGCTTACTCCTGTATACATTCCTTTTAAATCTAACTTATGGTCTGTAGTATTTTCCACCCTATCACAACCACCACCATGTACAGCAGCTGTTCTTATTAAAGATTCGTAAGTAAGGTCACCAGCAAGTATTTTACCTTCTCTTTTTAAGGCAAAATACCACGATGCCGCATTTAAGAGCTCTGTAGAACCTGCGCCAAGTAAGATATGATCAGGTGTTACTCCTTCTTTTTCTGCAATAAGCTTAGTAAAAGCCATTTTGTCTTGCCAACTATATCTAAAACTATTATCAATCGCATCTTTTAGTGCTTGTTTAGCTTTTTCGGAAGGACCAAAAGGGTTTTCATTTGCCAATAACCTGGCTTTCATTGGTGGGATATCTGGCACTTCATACTCAAAAAGTCCACTTGGAAGCAACTGAGGCACTTGTTTTGTTTTACGCGCTTCAGCTAATACTTCACTCCAACTACCTGCAGCAATACCTGCTGAAAGTACCATACCTGACTTTAACCAATTTCTTCTGCTAATACTTGATGACATACTAATGTTGATTTAGGGGTAAAAAATGTGAATTATT
>JBCDJE010000396.1:0-4727 GCA_038748185.1 Bacteroidota bacterium | reverse complement strand
ACTTGGCTGTTGATAGCACCATAAACCATCCCATTTTGAGGATTTCCATAACTTCCATTTCTTTGATATTCACCCATTGTACCATCAGGATATACACTATATTTAAGCCATTCTTCAACAAAGATTTTTGCATTATTAATAAGATTTGCATCATTCAAGAAAGCACCTACCAAACCAACAATTCTCAATTGTGAAAAACGGCGGTTATTATACCAAGCAGATACCCATGACAATCTATTTTTCCATTTACCACTTGCATCTAAATAAGCATATCTATCTTGCATTGCGCCATTAGCTGCAACATTACTTTTCCTTTGATAATCTCCTGATAACCTGTTAGGAAATAAATTTTTGATATCATTGTGGATATTGTTGGCATAAAAGGTTGCTGCAGCTTTAAACCATCCATCTAGTACTTTTTTTGAATTGGCATCAAGCCCTTCACGAACATACATGTATCCATAGAAAAGTCTTGATATCCAATCTCCTTCATGGAAACCTTTAGTGTCACCTATAAAAGGCCATTTCTGAAACTGGGTTCCGGGATGGGAAGCTTGTCTCAGAAGATAATTCTTTACTGCATTTAGATATTTGTTTTCTTTTGTCAACAGATATACAAAAGCGGCGTCTCGCATACCTATCCCATTATGATGAGGTTCTTTTGACAAATTACCATCCCAAATGCCTGAGGGATTTGTAAGAAAACGATTCGCATTAGACGCAATCGTAGACCAAGAAGCTGGAGAATTCGGGCTGATATCTCCACTAGTATGGTACATTTTATTTCCAGAAATTAATCCTGCTCTTTCTTTCCAAAAATTAATTTCTTCCTGGGTATAGAAGATGCCTTCCTGTGCTTGTAAAGAAAGCCCAGTAAATAGTATTATACATAATACGATTGATTTGATAGTATCAAATGATTGGATTCTTATCATGATATAAGTCTTGTTTGTTAAGCTTTGTTAATAAATTATAATATCTTATTAATCGCTGACGATAAGCTTTATTGTACCATGACTTCCATAAAAGATTTCGAATGTAAGATTTATAAATACATTCAAAATAAGTATTAGCTTTTACTAGTAATGAGATTCAAAATGGATGAAAGAAGTGCAGTTTATTTTGATGAGTTCAACTCTACTTTTTTGCGCTGTTTTCTTTCTTTAAATGCATATAACATGAAAAAAATAAGCCCAGCTACGCTTACTGGTAGAAACTGACTAAAATGTACGATAATTCCCAATATGAGTCCTAGCTCATTTGATATATTAAAGATAGATAAGCTAAGTACTGTCATACCTTGAAAAACACCTAAATAGGCCGGAGCAGACGGAATTAAAATACCAAAATTAACAATAACTAATACTAGAAAACCTGTTAGCAGTGTTGGAAGAGGGATATTTAAATAATTTATGGCTAACATAAATACGACTGCTTCTATAAGCCAAATTACGATACTCAAGAGAAGTATCTTTAAAGAGTTGAGATCGAAATTAAGAAAATGAAGTGCATTAAGTATATGAATAACTATTTTTTCTATGAATACTTGAATAGATTTACTAGGTATCTTTTTTAATACTTCAAAGAAAATATTGCTATTCGTTTTTAAAAGTAAAAGTATAATAGATGTAACAACAAAAATAGCCGTAACGACAATTAGAAGATTCTTTAACCATAAGATATTTAGTAAATCTTTTTGCGAAAAGAACAATGAAAAAATTAAGAAAAAAAGTAGTGTAAGACCATCAATAATCTTTTCTGCAAATACAGAAGTTAGCGTTGTTACTCTAGGTACTGAAGTATTTCTACTAAAAAATTCCATTCGTAATAGTTCCCCACCCCTAGCTGGCAAAAAATTATTTCCAAAAAAACCTATCAGAATCGCAGATAAATGCTCATCAAAACCAATATTCGGATAGTTACCAAGCATCAGTTTCCAGCGAAGTGCTCTTGGAAAAAAAGAAGATAGATATACAAGCATAAGTACTGCAAATTGCCAAAATGAGATTTTCCTGATCTGTTCCCAAGAGTCGCTGAAAGATATTTTTTTCGAAATATAATATATCAGAAAAGCTGAAATTAATATTCCAATGATGCCTACTATCCATTTTCTCATTGCACTAACTCTGCTCTGAATGTAAATACTATATTAACTCGAAATAGGATATTTTTATTAAACGCATGTTATATCGAAGAGGGGTTTTAAACCTATCAGGTTATTATTTTAATTTTCCTTTAGTTATTTCTCGTCTTCTTTTTCAATACTTTTACTATCTGAAGAAATAACTTCATTAATAATGTAAAATGGTCTACGTTTTACCTCTACATAGATTCTTCCGAGATATTCACCAAGAATTCCAAGTATAATTAACATAATGCCACCTAAAAAATACATACCTACACCTAAGGTAGCAAGTCCTGGTGTATCTGAGGGTGAATAGCCCAAAATTTTAAAATCCAAAACTCTATGAAAGATAAAGAAGATACCTATAAGAAACGAAGGAATTGAAATGATGAGCCCTAAATATGTAGACAATCTCAACGGAAAAATAGAAAATCCAAAAATACCATCAAGCGCTAATTGTACTAATTTTGCGAATGAATATTTAACTTGACCGGCAGCTCTTTCAGCTCTTTCATACTCTACGCCTATTTGCTTAAATCCAGCAAATGCCCTTAGCCCTCTTATGAATCTTATATTTTCAGGAAATTCATAATTAAGTGCTCTAACTACTTTTTTATCCATCACACAGAAATCACCACTATCTAAAGGAATCGCTATGTCACTTATCCATTCCAAAATCCTATAAAACAGAAAGTAAGCCATTTTCTTAAATATACCTTCTTTCCTTCGAGTCCTTATAGCATAAACTACATCATAGCCCTCTCGCCATTTATTAAGAAATTTAGAAAGTTCTTCAGGAGGGTCTTGTAAGTCTCCATCCATAACTATAACCGCATCGCCTTTAGCAATCTTTATACCTGCAGAAATAGCAGCTTGATGCCCAAAATTTCTTGACAGTTGGACAATTTTAAAATTTGGATTATGAGTAGTAATTTCTTTTAGCAATGTTATTGAGGTATCCGTTGAACCATCATCTACCAAAATTATTTCATATTCGCTATTCCAAGATGGTGCTGCACTAATTAGTCGTTCATGTAATTTAGGGATTACCTCTTCTTCATTATACAAAGGAATTACAACAGATATCATATAATTATTGAATTAAAATCCAATCTCACCAGAAAGAGATGCATTTTTAGGAATAAAATCGGTATTTATACCCATAGTTTTACATGCTTCAGCTGCTATTCTAATCGCATTATTCGTACTCCTTTCGTCTGGGTAAATATGATTCATATTAGCAATAAAAAGTCCTTCAACACTGGTTTTACATGTCGGTACTTTTCCAGAAAAATTAAGATCACATACAGTAGCTGCGCTTAGTGTCTTAAAAGTAAAAACTTGCTCTATCTGTTGTTCATTAAAATTGCGAAAAATTTTTGAAAGATGTGGAATCATCATTGCACTAATTTCTTCTTTAGGCATTGTGGCAATTGGCTCCTCTTTGGAAAAATACCTTGAAAGATAAGCTATATGTTTCCCATTGTAGTTAGTAGTATCTATTAAATTTGTATGTTCAATCACTCCTCCAAAAGGAAAACCCTTCTCAGCAACATTTAACCAATAGATATCACTTAGTTTTTTATTCATTTGTAGAATCACACATACAGCGCCAAAATACTTTGTTTTATTTAAAAAACTAGCCAGTTTAGGAGAAGGCTTAGCCAAAAAATTAGCAATTATATTAGTAGGTATCGTAAATAAAAAATTTTCTGCTTCAAAAATTCTTCCGGCTTTTGAATGTATCTCTTGTAATTTATTCTTACGGATTTCTACCTCGGTAATTGCAGTATTATTCAACAGCTCTACATCTAGTCTTTCAAGCTTGTTTAAAAGGGCATCAAGTAAAATCTGTAAACTCCCATCTATATATCCGAGTCTCTCGTCTCCTTTTTTCCTTGAGTTCATCCTTTGCTTCATCCTGCCTATCATCCAAGAAAGAGGAATTTCAGCAGCATAAGGACCAAACTTAATATCGAGTAAGGGTTGCCATAAATTTTCGGTAGTTGATTTACCAGACCACTTGTTTAACCATTTTAAAGCTGAAATACCTTCATAATTTTTCCAATTGGCAAATTTCCCCATGTATAAGCTTGTAGTAGCAAATTTTACTTTATCAATAAATGAAATGGGTGAGAATTTGAGTAAATCTAAAGGCGAATTAAAATGATATGTTTTTCCATTACTAAACACTCCCATAGAGCTATTATGGAAGATTAACTTATGTTCTAAATCTAGCTCTTTTATCAGCCAATTAATTTCTGCATCATGAGTAAAAAAGTGATGATAGTAATGTTCTAGCTTTGTCCCAGCAATATCAAAAGTATTTAAGAGGCCTCCAAAACTATTACTTGCTTCTATTACGGTAACTTTAACCCCTCTTTTAGCTGCAATATAAGCAGATGTTAAACCCGTTATACCTCCGCCAATAATTATGAGCTCCTTATTCAATTTCAAATGTTTACAGAATTTTTAATCCTTAGTACTTCACTTTGAGGTAAATTTAAGCGATCGCTTTATATTTTGAGAAATAGATTAGACTATTCATTCTGTAAAAGAAGATTTTAATATTTATGTAGAGCTATTCAACACTTTAAAGTTT
>JBCDJE010000395.1:0-4742 GCA_038748185.1 Bacteroidota bacterium | reverse complement strand
GCAAGAATAAGCAAGAAGCCCAAAAAACTACTAACCCAACGAATCGTGTTCCGTTTTTTCTTAGTAGGTTTTTCTTCAGATTTCTTGGTTGCTTCCTTTTCTGCTTTGGGAGAAGTTGAGTGTTCATCTTCAAGCTCACTCATAAAAAAATACCGTGTTTAGCTTACTTACCTCTTTTTTGAGCAATCAAAAATACAATATTAGCAATTATAGAGTTAAAGCTAACGATTGTAAGTAAATTTGACCATTTTAAAGCTATCTTCCTTTGTGTTTGTATTGTTGCACTCCAAGGTCAAACTTTACTTTTACGCCATTTGCTTCCAATTTTTCAAGCAATATTAATAAGTTATTTCTTGCTGAGCTGCCAACTTCATATGGATTACCATTTACAGTAAAGAGCGTTAAGGATTGTAAAGCTAAAATATCCGTAGGGAAAGAAATAATTTGATTATGAGCGAGATTGAGCTCTTCAAGGTTTTTAAGTTTCAGGATGCTTTCCGGAAAATTTGCTAATAAATTATTTTGTAAGTGTAAATAGCGCAAATCCTTAAGCTTACCCAATGTTTCTGGTAAAGCTACTAAGCTGTTATTATGTGCATAAAGTTCTTCTAGTTTAGGCAAATCTCCTATGCTTTCAGGGAGGTTTGTTAATTGGTTATGCGATACATAAAGTACCTCTAAGTTTTTTAAGCGAGTTATCACATCAGGTACTTCTTTCAAACGGTTATAATATACATCGAGCCAACGTAAGTTTTGCAATTTAGAAACCACCTTGGGTAAGCTCACAAGTTTATTTTTATATAGCATTAAGCTTTGTAACTGCTGCAAATCGCCAATTCCTTGAGGCAGGGTTTCTAGATAGTTCTCAGGAATAACTAACTTCTTTAAATTTTGCAATAGACCGATGGTTTCTGGGAGATAAACCAACTTACAATCTCTCAAGGTAAGGGTTTCAAGGCTTTTGAGATATTTAAAATCTTTTGGTCTTATAAATACATCGTTGTAACTCAAGTTTAGTGATTTGAGTTTTTTTAGCTTGCTAATGCCTTTTAAACTTTTTATCTGATTTCTACTCAGGTTGAGACTTTCAAGGTTTTTAAGTTTTTTTAGCTTTTTAGGAATTCGAGAAAGTTGATTACTACTTAAATCTAGTTGCCTCAGACTTGTTGACTTTTTGATTTTTAAACTATGTTTCGAATT
The DNA here is from genome assembly GCA_038748185.1 of Bacteroidota bacterium. Classification (GTDB taxonomy): domain Bacteria; phylum Bacteroidota; class Bacteroidia; order Cytophagales; family Flammeovirgaceae; genus Chondrinema. The sequence goes on along the minus strand of JBCDJE010000395.1, from coordinate 3,542 downwards.
ATTTAACTTGTTTCGGCTTAGTGAAAGTGTTTCCAGCTTTTTGAGCTCTTCTATCCCTTTGGGTAATGTTGTAAGCTTATTTCTATCTAGGTGAAGGCTTCTTAAAGAAGGGATGTCAGGCATTGAGCATTCTTCGCTAAGGATACCCCCCAGTTTATTCCCTGATAAATCAAGTATTTTTAAGTGTTTAAACTCGGTTAATACTTTTGGAAGTTCACTAATTTGGTTGCTACTCATCACTAAGTTTTCCAGTTGATTAAAATCGGTAATCTCAACGGGAAAACTCGTATAACCTCCATTGCGCAATTGTAGCACCTTTACAGTATCTGGTCGATTGTTTTTTAAAAGTTTTACATATTTTAAATGGTTGATGGAATCTGCTTTAGCCCTATCTTTTAAAAATTTTGCCCGCATATCATCAGCTGTTTTTCTGCTCACCGAATCCATCTTGGGTAGCGCTCTTGCTTGCAGTATAGAATCTCTACGGAATTGTAAGTACTTTATTAAAGCCTCTTGTTGTGCTTTATAAGTTTTGACTTTTTTTGAGGATTCTTTTCTATAATCTTGCCCTATTACAACAAACGAAAATGAAAGGCTAAAAAATAGTAAGCAAACCGAAAAGCGTTTCATACATTCTTTTTTTAAGTACAATATAACTAAAAAATTAGTTGTATTATACTTCACTGCTCATTTACTTGCACTGTAACTTGAAGTGAACCAACATTTCCTTGCACATCAGTAGCTAAACATCTTAAAAATCGCAGACCTATCCCAATAGAATCATCTAATAAAAATGCATTATCTAATGGAAAAATAGTATCCTCCAATACATAAAGTGTGTCTTTAAAATCATCACCCACACCTAATTGTAAATTCACTGTATCTAAAGCCGAATTACCGATAATGCTTCCTTCTACAAATAGGGTTTCTCCAGTTGTAACTTCAATGGTATCGCTTACAGGCTGGGTTAAAATAATTAGAGGATTATTATTTATCACCTCAAAGTTAGTCTCTTGAATTTCAGCAGAATTGTCATTCGCATCAAATAATCTCATCGAAAGCGTATATTTTCCACTCGCTGCAGAATTAGGTACTACTATTTCCTTAAATATTTCGGTTGCTGTACCTGTTACAGGTAAAATGAGCTCTTCATTACCAATTGACCAAGGCCTAATACTATAAAGTGTATCTGGTGAGCTTGCTACAGCATTTTCTGGCGAGATAGTTACTTCCATTCTATCCAGCAATACGTCATCTCTAAATTTAGCATTAATCACAAAACTTGTTGGCACTACTAAAGGTATAGGAACTGCCTCAGTAATGGTATCATATATTTCAGTAGTAGGATTAAAAACGAGTAATTTAAAGGAATTAGCTTCAATTTCAGGTGCCATCTCATCATCAGAAACACAAGCAAAAAGTAGCAATAAACAACCAATTAATATTCTTATTGAAAGAGGAAAAGAATTTTTAAGCATTTTTTATCCAAGTATTAGCCTAGCAAAAATAATTTCTGCTCGTTATACCTTAAAGTTAGGCTTGAAATAATTTAAAATAAATGAAAAAGTTTAAATAGTTTTTTACTTATTACCATGCTTCAGTTTTTAAATATGCTTGGTAACAAAATATTAAATGTACATCATTCCTCAAATTCTTTAAAAGCTTTGCCAAGATAGGCGGCGATATCTCCTGCAGAAAGGGCAGTTTCTCCAGTAACTTCAGCAGCTTTATCTCCTGCTAAGCCATGTAAATAAACACCTAACCTAGCAGCATCGAAAGAACTATAGCCACTAGACAGCAATCCAGCAATTACACCGGTTAGTACGTCCCCAGAACCTCCAGTAGCCATTCCAGGATTTCCGGTACTGTTAAAATAAATCACTCCGTTTTCATTGCAAATAGCAGTATAAGCACCTTTTAATAGGGTAATCACGTTCCACTTCTTGCAAAAGGCTTGTAGCTTCTCCCAACGTTCTATACTATTTTTACTACTGCCCACAAACCTTTCAAATTCTTTTGGATGAGGTGTTAAAATACTTTTAGCAGGTATTTTTTTTAATAATTCAGGATTAGTCGCTAAAATATTCAAAGCATCTGCATCTAAAACCATTGGTTTGTCGAAGTTGCTCAGTAGTTGTGGCAACATTGCTTGTGTTAGTTCTTCCATTCCTATTCCGGGACCTACAGCCACTGTTTTATAGCTAGCTGTATTAGGAAACTCAGAGAGTATTTCCTCAGCTTTATCAGTAAGACACATAGCTTCCGGCACAGCAATTTGAATGATTTGATAAGCACACTTTGGTACAAATGCAGTTAGCAAACCTGCTCCACTTTTCAGTACCCCTTTTAAAGTTAACTGTGCTGCACCTATTTTCCCTTTGCTTCCGGCAATAACGAGCGTATGTCCATAAGTACCTTTATGTGAAAACCTTTTCCTCGGTTTTACCATCTTTTTTATTTCGGATTTATTGAGGTAAAAATAATTAGTTTTTGTGCTAGCGATTCCCTCAGGATGTAAACCAATATCAACAATTTCCCAATTGCCGATGTAATCTTCATGTTCAGGCATGAGGAAGGCTAGTTTTGGTAATTGAAAACTCAAAACTTCATCAGCTTTTATTTTTACAATATCTTCATTTAGAGCATCACAATACAATCCTGAAGGAATATCGATAGAAACTACATAGGTTTTACTACTATTGATTTTTTCAACAACTGCAGCTGCAATTCCTTTGAGAGGACGGGAAAGTCCTGAGCCAAATATGGCATCTATTACTAAACTATTATCTGGTATATTCGGAATATCGATCTTATTGTGAATTTTATTTATTGTTCCGTTTTCTAGTAGCTTGTCCTCGTTTATTTTAAAATCTTCTGAAACCTTAGGAGAAAATCTCACTGAGTAAACCATTACAGTAATTCCTTGTGTTTGAAGTATGCGTGCTACTGCCAAACCATCACCTCCATTATTTCCTACTCCGGCAAAAATGAAGATTTTTTTATTAGGCTTATTGCGTAAATCAAATCTTTTTATAAGCCATATTGCGAACCTTTTGGAAGCCCTTTCCATTAAATTAATAGAGGATATTGGCTCATGGGTTATGGTATATTTATCTAAAGCTTGTGTTTGTATAGCACTGATAATTTTCATAGATCAAGGTATTTTCTACTTGCCACTGTTATTAATTCTCTAATCAATCATTAGCCAATAAATTTATGGTTCGTAAGTGCATTTACTTCGTTACTCGTTCAAAAAAGTAAAAAAACATTAAATCAATTGCTGTTCTATTGGCTTCAAAATTGAAAATAAAAAAGCACTTACACATAATTTCAATAATTTGTACTTATTTTTATCTTTGTGTAAGCGGTTTTTCAGGCAATTTTAACTTTCAACCAAACAGAGATCGCTTTTTATTAAAAGTATTATGATTATTCTGATACTTGCATTTAAACTTTAAAATTATGAGCACAATTTCAGCAATATTGTTATTTGGGATGCCAGGAGGATGGGAAATGTTTATCATTATTTTTGTAGTACTTTT
>JBCDJE010000394.1:0-4743 GCA_038748185.1 Bacteroidota bacterium | reverse complement strand
GGAGAAATACTTTGGTTCAAAATCTATTGTGTTGATGCAACTTACCACAAATCACTTGATTTAAGTAAAGTTGCTTATATAGAGTTACTTGATAAAAATAACAAGCCCGTTTTAAAAGCTAAAATTGATTTAGAAAATGGATTGGGAGATGGTTCTTTGTATATACCTATTTCCTCTGCTTCAGGTAATTATAAACTACGGGCTTACACTAGATGGATGAGGAATGGCACACCTGATTTTTTCTTCGAACAAGCAATTAGTATAGTAAACTCCTTTACTAAACCCGATCTGCAAGAAAAAAATACTACTGCTTATGACATCCAATTTCTTCCTGAAGGAGGTAATTTATTAGCAGATGTTGAAAATAGAATTGCTTGTAAAGTAATAAATGATTTGGGGGAAGGCGTGAACTACTCAGGTATTATAATAAATGACAGTGGTGATACTTTACAGTACTTTAGAGCACACAAATTTGGAATGGGCAGTTTCTTATTTACGCCTAAAAATAGTGAAACATATAAAGCACTTATTTCAGTAGAAGAAAAAATATAGGAAAGCCAATTACCAAAGGCGTCGCAAGAAGGATATATGTTAAGATTGGATGCTAAGGGGGAAGAAGTATCTATTCGTATACATACAGATGTTAAAGAGCCTTATTTGTATCTGTTTATTCATAACAGACAACATATCTTAAAAGTTGAAACCCTTAAAGTTGAAAATAATAAAGCTACTTTCAATATTGCTCAGACCGATTTTGGGACAGGCATTAACCACATTACCTTGTTTAATAGCTCAGGTAAACCGGTTGCTGAACGACTCTATTTTTGTTATCCCGAAGAAACAACCGCGTTAAGCATAAATATGTCTCAAAAACGCTTTAGTTCGAGAGAAAAAGTAGCATTTAGCCTATCTTCATCAGAAAATGAAAGTACGCAGCTTTCTATGGCTGTTTTTCACAATGATCCGTTCAAAATTGATAACCAACCCGACATTCGCTCCTATCTATTATTACTTTCCGACCTTAAAGGATATATAGAAATGCCCCAGTATTACTTTAGTGAAAAAAGCGAAAATGTGATATTGGCAATGGATAATTTAATGCTTACACAGGGTTGGCGGCGCTTTAACTGGGATAACGTATTCAATAAAAGCAGCAATACAAACTTACTTATTCCTGAGTATGAAGGGCAATTGGTAGAAACGTTTGTCTATGATAAAGAAACAGGTTTTCCAATAGAATGGGCTGAATGCTATCTTTCTTTTCCGGGAAAAGATTTTCGTTTTTTTGCTTTAAGAACCGATAGGAAAGGATATACAAAATTTGTAACCAGAAAAATAGAAGGGCAGAGAAGAGCATTTTTAATAGGAAAAACCAATGATGAGAAAACTTTGGCTTTTAAAATTTTGTCTCCTTATTCAGAAAAATATAGTGAAAACATACTCCCATTTTTTAGCCTAAGTGAAAAGTACCGCGCTGAACTGGAAGTCAGGAGTTTAAGTATGCAATCTCAAAATATATACTTGGAAGACAATATTCATAAATTAACCCAAAAAGTATTTGATACTATTCCTTTTTATGGAGAGCCTGATGTGAGCTATCTGTTAGACGATTATACTCGTTTTCCTACAATGGAAGAAGTAATGCGTGAATATGTACCAAAAGTTGCTGTAAGAAAAAGTAAGGGAAAGTTCAGGTTTAAAGTTTTTGACGAAATGACAGAAGAGTTCTCGAAAACAGAACCACTTATTTTACTTGACGGTATGCCCATTTTAGATGCTGATGAAGTGATGAAATTCGATCCATTCAAGATTAAATCTTTGGAGGTTGTAAGTAGACGATTTATTATGAATTGGGTGAATTTTCGAGGAATTGTAAGTTATAAAACTTATGACGGAGACTATACATGGAAAACCCCAAACCCCGACGCACTTGCTTTAAATTTTGAAGGTTTACAGTTGGAAAGAACTTTTTATTCGCCTGCTTACGAAACCCAAAAGCAACAAGCAAGCAGGTTACCCGACTTTAGAACTTTATTACACTGGGAGCCAAACATTACCCTTACTGGGAAACAAAAGCAAAACATTAGTTTCTATACTTCTGATAGAAAAGGGAATTATACAGGAGTAATACAAGGGATCACATCAGAGGGTGTTCCTATCTATCAAACTTTTGAGTTAACTGTAAATGAGAAAGAGAATTAAATCTGATAAAAAAATCCCTTTTAATATAAAGGGATTTTTAATACTATTTGTTCATTACATTTTTACTGTTGAAAAACGAGTAAATACTTTATCTAAAGTCGCCTTATCTAAATTAGCACTGGCTACAACTATCCGATGTCTAAATGTAGTGCTTTCACCACCTGCCAATTTAAAGTTGAGTTCCTCCTTTCCATCACTAAATACTTTTTGCCCCAAAGGATTAGCTGCAAATAACCCATAACCTCTTGCATGCCAATAAGTAGGATAGCCCACATTTTCAGGATGATCAAGTATCACTAATGAAATATTTTCATTACCAATAGTTGAAGTAAGGTTCATCCAATTTGCTCTTTTTCCCCAACAATCAACTCCTTCAACTCCTTCACTATTATAGTACTTCCCATTTACTCCCTCATTGTTTAAAGAAGGAACGTCTGTTGGAATACCATTAGCATCAGTAAAAATTTCTGGTTTATCAGATGGATGTTCAAGCGCTCTTGTTACCCTGATACCAAGTACTCCTTCTTTATTATCATTGAAGCTTACTGTTTCGTCTTGCGCTGTTAAAGTAGTAAACCTATCAATATAATAGTGATCATCTTGAATCCCGAAAACAAATTTAGTCGATTCTTTTAACAAGACTTTACCATTAGGAGCAATCCAATCCATACTCGTTTCAAGTACTGCTGCATCTTTCCCATCTTGCATTTGCTTAATTTCCTTATGTACTATACTCCCGTATTTATCTTTGCTTTCTGGTTTAATTGCCTCAGAATTATTCCAGAAATCTAGTCCATTTACATCTCCATAGTTAAACCAAATACCACAATGGTGTGGATGATCTACCCTTTCTCCTACCGATTTTTCTAAGGGATACTTTCGGGTGATAACTGTCCCTTTTGGAGTAACTAAGGGATAAAGTACCGGTTTCATAATACTTTCAGGATACTGATATGCTGTAAAGAGCTTACCATTTACTAAAACGTCAACTTTTCTCTCTGTATCATTTCTAATAAGCTTCACAGAATTTTCTTCAGTAACAGTTGTATCATTATCTTCTTGTGCTACCTCATGTTTTGGAGCACAGCTGAAAATTAAAGGAATTATCGCTAACAAAGCGATAATTCCTTTTACATTAATAAGGCTTTTCATATACCTTAATATTTAAAAACTTTATTACCTGCCATCACTTCTTGCTTAGCTTCATCAAAGGTTACGAACTCTCCGGTTCGCAAAGCAGCAGTCGTCATAATATTGGCAATTGAATGATAATAACCTACTTGAGCAGGGGCATTGGGCTGTTTTCTCGCTTTTACACTCTCCATCCAGTTAAGCATGTGCCTTACTGTAGTGTTATCAACCCCTGTATTTGCTGCAGTTACCATTGGTTCAGCATCAGAAAGTGAAAACTCACTTAGCATATTCGATTTCATACCCATAGCTGAAGCGTGTTTATCAGTTAACCCTCCATTAGGAGTTACCATATTTGTAGAAAGATTTAGCTCTCCTGCATTCGAGTAGTAAATTTCTTTTGTCCCTCCGGCTGAATTAGTAAATCTAGAAGAATAAACTACTTGGAAACCCTTAGTTTTATCGTCTGTTGGTCCATAGTCAAATACGGCGGTCATGGTATCAAAATTTTCTCTTCCGTCTTTCCACAGATAAATACCACCATTTGCAGCTACGCTTCTTGGATGTTTGTATCCAGAAAACCAGTGTACTGTATCTATTTGGTGTGACATCCACTGACCTGGAATTCCTGAAGAATAAGGCCAAAAGAGTCTGTATTCCAAATATTTTCTAGCATCAAAATCAACATAAGGTCTGTTCATTAGGTATCTCTTCCAATCAACATCTGACTCTTTTAATGCTGCTACTTCGTCAGGTCTGCGCCATCTACCTGGTTGGTTTACATTCCAAGTCATGTCAACATATACAACATCACCAAATTTACCTGATCCGATAAACTCATTAGCGGCATGGTAATTAGGACCACTCCTTCTCTGTGAGCCAATTTGTATGATTTTATCACTTCCTTCAACTGCTTTTAAACCTTCTTTGGCATCATCCATAGTTTCTGCAAAAGGTTTTTCTACATAAGCATCGCAGCCGGCTTCGATAGCCTCTTTACAATGCAATGCATGTTGGAAATCAGCTGTACTAATAATTACGGCATCTACTTCCCCCTTTTCGTAGAGTTCTTCATTATTTCTGTACGCTTTAATCTTTGTACCAAATTTCTCATTCATGTAGCTGACACATTCGTCACGCCTTTTATTCCAGATATCCGAAACGGCTACCATTTCAAAGTTTAGCTGCTCTGCTTGCCCCATAAATGCAGGAATTAAAGACCTTGAACGGTTAGAAAAGCCAACAATGGCTGTTCTTACTTTGTCATTGGCACCGATAATTCTACCATAGCTTTTAGCACTAAAGCCCAAGCTAAGACCGGCTGCACCTATAGCAGATTTTTTTATAAAATCTCTTCGGGTGTTCTTATCTTCTTTCATTAGTCAGAAAATTTAAATTGTTTTGATTTTT
>JBCDJE010000393.1:0-4754 GCA_038748185.1 Bacteroidota bacterium | reverse complement strand
CGGTCTATCATAACCTCTTTTTGTTTTCTCATCAAATCTTAACAATAGTTTGTCTCTTATATCCTCTGCAATATTTCTGCTTGTACCAGAATATACTTGCACGGTATATCCTAATATTCCTTCTTCTGCTAATACTCTATCATTTCGTTGTGCGAGTAATAAACTAGCTTGATCTATTTCATAGTTAATATCTAATAAGGGATCAGGCGGAATTATATCTTTTATCTTATTCTCTGTTGTTTCTGCCAGATTTTTATTGTCACCGACTTTGCTGCTATCTTGCTGAGCAGGCTTTATCCTATAAATACTAATATCATCTTCAAAAGATGTAGTACTGATGAATTGATTTGATTTACAGGCACAAAGCAATAATGATAAGATTAAAAATCTATATATTTTTTGCATATCACTACTTCAATGGGTAATTGAATAATTGATTTTGGCTAAGATGACTTTATTTAGTAATACTATTATGTAACAGCCGCGTGATTCTAAAAACTATCAGTTAATACTGGTAGGAACTAAATAAAGATTTGAACTAGTAAAGATACGATAAATTATAGAAAAACATAGCTATTGCACCTCCATAAAGTTACCTGCTAAGGCATAATTTTCAATCCAAATCCTTTTTTCATCAATTTTTCCCTTTAGGTATTTTTCGATAATTAGGCTCGCAATAGGCGCTGCCCAAGTACCACCAAATCCTGCATTTTCAACATAGACAGCAATGGCTATCTTCGGGTTTTTCAATGGAGCAAAAGCCATAAATACGGAATGATCTTCTCCATGAGGATTTTGAGCTGTACCTGTTTTCCCACAAATAACTATGTCGGGGTGTTTTGCTAATCGAGCGGTATAAATTTGCGACATTGCTCTGGCTATATAATCGAAATATTCTCTTTCAATATCAATATCATGCTTTTCATAAGACAATTTGGTATCTCCAACTTTATTAACCAAATGAGGTGTAATATACCATCCTCTATTAGCAATAGTAGCTGCCTGGTTTGCAAGTTGTATGGGAGTGAGTAGTACTTCTCCTTGTCCTATTCCTATTGAATAAACATTAGATAATCGCCATTCTTTTATATAATAGTTTTTATCGTAATAAGTAGGTGAAGGCAGTAGCCCACTTTTTTCGAAAGGCAGATCGATACCTGTTTTTTTCCCCAGTCCAAATTCTGACAATTTATCGTGCCAAGCCTGCATGCCAATACGGGTATCTTCTCGTTCATTTTTTTTCTTCCCTGTTAGAATAATTTTTCTTAGTGCTTTAAAATAAAATGGGTTGCAGGAATGCTGTATAGAGCCATACAAATTAAGTGGCGAGGGATGCCCATGGCAACCAACTAAAGACCTATCGCATGAAAAATAAGTATTTACAGAATCTAGTGTCTGATTCTGGAGTCCTGTAAGCGCCATAACGGTTTTAAAAGTTGAACCTGGTGGGTAAGCAGCTTGTATGGTTCTGTTAAAAAGTGGCTTTGAAGGGTCGCGAATAAGTTTTAAGAAATTATTACTGGCTTCCTCGCCTTCACCGGTTAAAAGATTAGGATCATAAGAAGGAGCAGAAATCATGGCAAGCACCTGACCGGTTTCTGGCTCTATGGCTACAATAGCTCCTTTTTTGTTTTGCATTAATTTTTCACCATACCTTTGGAGCTGTAAGTCAATACCTGTGTAAAGATCTTTTCCAACTTGTGGCAAGGTATCAAAAGTACCGTTTTGAAATTTTCCTTTTTGGATACCTCTAACATTGGTCATTACAAAACTAACTCCCTTATCTCCCTTTAAAAAGGGCTCATATTTTCTTTCCAACCCACTTTTACCTATTAGGTCACCTTGCCTGTAATCTTTTCCCTCTGACGTTGCTAAAAAATCTTTATCAACTTCTTTCACATAACCAATGATGTTAGCCATGCTATTTTGCGGATAATCACGAAGCGTTCTTTCTTGCACATAAATACCTTGAAAGTCATTTAAACGATCTTGAATTTTGGCAAACTCTTCAACAGAAAGCTGTTTAACTAACGCTATCGGTTGGTTACGCTTTTCCTTTGCTTCTATCAGTTTATTGTTAAGAGCCTCCTTTTCTATATTAAAAAAGTTACAGAAAGTGGTAGTATCTTCTATTTCAAGTTCTCGATATGAGAACATTAAATCGAAAACAGGTTTATTTCTTACAATCAGCTTTCCATTTCTATCGAAAATCATCCCTCTGAGTGGATACTTGATGATTTTTCTTATGATGTTGTTATCAGCAGTTTTTCTATAGTTGTCATCAAATACTTGAATGTGAAATAACTTTAGTGTAAAAACTACTGCCACTATGATAAAAACTGCTCGAATATGTGAGAATTTATCAATCATAAGATTAAAAAATTTAGCTGCCTAAAGACTTTCGTTTTTGTCGAGTCTAGCCAGTGCTTCTTTTTCCTCTTTTTCTGCTTTCTTATGTACTCTTGCAGAAACCACAATACTGCCTTGATAAAGAAAGAATATAGGCAATGCTATAAAAACTTGTGTAACAGGATCGGGAGGTGTTATCACTGCACTAACTACCAATATTACTATAAACGCATGTTTTCTGTATTCTTTCATTAATTCTGGAGTAACTACTCCTACTTTAGACAGAAAGTATACCACCATAGGGAGTTGAAACATCAATCCACATGCTAATACCATCATTGCGATAGTAGAAACATAGGAAGTTAAATCTATTTCATTAAGAATACTTGGGTCTACTTGGTAGTTAGTTAAAAAATTGATTGCTAGTGGTGATAAAATGAAATATCCAAAGAACACACCTGATAAAAATAATAAGGTAACAAAAAAGGTAGCTCCGCGGGTTACTTTCTGTTCATTATCGTATAATCCAGGTTTCACAAAGCGCCATATCTCCCAAAAAGCATAAGGAAAAGCCAGCACTAAGCCAATGATAACTGAAGCAAGAATGTGCATGGTAAACTGCCCAGTCATCTGTCTGTTTTGCACTATAAATGATATCTTATCAATGCATAGTACATCTGAGTTTATCAGTTCAGATACTTTACAAAGTAGTGTATAAGTAGGGAAATCTAATTTTGTAGGACCAAAAATAATAGTACCAAATACAATAGATTTTGATAGGAGAGCGATAACTGAAAAAACAAAGATAGAAGCTACGGCTCTAATTAAGTGCCATCGAAGCTCTTCTAAGTGATCAAGAAAAGACATTTCATTCCCTTCTTCGGGAACTTCTGGTAAATTGTCTCCTCCACTCTCTACTAAATCCTGATTTTGAGTCATAAGACATTAAAAGTTAAGATGTAGCTACAGTAGCAGCTTCTTGTTTGTAACCATAAAATAATGGGTATTGATCCATCCAGTCATTTATAGTTGCTTTTATTTCTTGCAAGCGGGTTTCATTTTCGTAGTTCTTGAGTACCTCATCTATTAACTCAACTATTTTGCCCATGTCTTGCTCTTTTAATCCTCTTGTAGTGATTGCAGCAGTTCCTAACCTCATACCGGATGTTACGAAAGGGGATTTATCGTCAAAAGGTACCATATTTTTATTGATGGTAATATCTGCTTTTATCAAAGTATTTTCAGCGATTTTTCCACTAAGTCCTTTTGAACGAAGGTCTATTAACATGAGATGATTATCAGTTCCCCCCGAAATTAAATTGTATCCTTTTTCTAAAAATGCTTTAGCCATAGAGCTAGCATTTAGTTTTACTTGTTTAATATAGGTAAGGTAATCTTCTGAAAGTGCCTCTTTAAAAGCGATAGCCTTTGCCGCAATTACATGCTCTAGTGGTCCTCCTTGCGTTCCGGGGAATACACCTGAGTCTAGTAAAGAAGACATCATTCGTAAGTTACCTTTTGGCGTTTTTATGCCAAATGGATTTTCAAAATCTTTACCCATCATAATTACACCGCCTCTAGGACCTCTTAATGTTTTGTGTGTTGTGGTAGTAACAATATGACAATATTTAAGTGGATCGTTGAGTAAATCTCTTGCAATTAAACCTGAGGGGTGTGAAATATCAGCAAGTACAAGTGCTCCAATTTCATCGGCAACATTTCTAAGCTTGGCATAGTCCCAGTCTCTTGAGTAAGCAGATGCGCCACATATAATTAATTTTGGTTTTTCCTTTCTGGCTTGTGCTACTACTTTTTCCCAATTTATTTCCCCAGTTTCTTGTTCTACACCATAAAACAATGGTTGGTATAGTTTGCCAGAAAAGTTTACAGGAGAACCGTGTGTTAGATGCCCACCGTGAGAAAGGTCAAACCCAAGAATCTTATCTCCTGGCTGTAAAACAGCTAACATTACTGCTGCATTGGCTTGTGCTCCTGAGTGTGGTTGTACATTAGCCCATACAGCACCGAAGAGCTTTTTTAGCCTGTTAATGGCAAGTTCTTCAGTTTTATCAACAAATTCACAACCACCATAGTATCTTTTACCAGGAAGCCCTTCGGCATATTTATTCGTCATTACACTTCCCATAGCTTCCATTACTTGAGGTGAGGCAAAATTTTCTGAAGCTATTAATTCAATTCCTGATTTTTGTCTGTGATATTCTTTTTGAATAATATCAAAAACTTCCTGATCTCTGTTCATGTACGGATTAAATAAAAGGCTAAAAAACAAAGTTAAGAAAAATATTTTTCTGATTGCACCAAGGTATACTTCGCTTTTAATAGGGTGATCATTATTGTTTATAGTGCTACCTTTAGGGCTGAAATGTAAAAATAGTAATTTGTAT
>JBCDJE010000392.1:0-4773 GCA_038748185.1 Bacteroidota bacterium | reverse complement strand
CACAAATGCGCCAGCTTTTTCAGAATATTATCTCCAACGCCATTAAATTTAAAAAAGATACCGTAAAACCAGTAATGAAAATATATGCTGAAGAAGATGAAGATTATTATTTGATTTATTTTGAAGATAATGGGATAGGTTTTGATGAAAAATACTTAGATAAAATATTCAATATCTTTCAGCGACTTGAAGGAAAAAAATATAAAGGATCAGGTATCGGGCTTTCTATTTGCAAAAAAATTGCCTTGAGGCACAACGGCGATATTACAGCAAAAAGCCAGCTCGGTAAAGGTTCAACTTTTATATTAAAATTAACAAAAAAACTTAACGCTCTGTAGATTATGGTAGTAGATGAAAAAGCTGTAAAGCCAATTGTAATTCTTTATGCCGATGATGATCCCGAAGACAGAATGTTAGCACAAGATGCCTTCGAAGAAAGCCGATTAGTAAATGATTTACACTTTGTAGAAGATGGAGAAGAATTAATGAATTACCTTCTTAACAAGGGTAAGTATAATGACAAAGAAAAATATCCTACTCCGGGGCTAGTATTACTTGACCTAAACATGCCTCGTAAAGACGGAAGAGAAGCTATTAAAGAAATTAAAAATGTTCCTAGTCTTAGAGCAATTCCTATTGTAGTGCTTACTACTTCTAGCGCAGAAGAAGATATTTTGAAAACTTATGACCTGGGTATTAGCTCATTTATAACCAAACCGGTAACCTTTGAAGGGCTTGTTGAAATAATGAAAACGCTAGGAAAATACTGGTTTGAAATCGTGGCACTACCTAAATACAGGTAATTTTTAAAAGGATTTAGCTAACAAACTATACTAACAGTACCTGATTGAATGGCAACTAAGATATTGCTTATAGATGACGATGAAGATGATTATATCATCACTAAAGAGATTGTTGAAGAAATAAAGTTTCGCAAATACATTATTAAATGGGTTGATAATTATGAGCAAGCTATAATTGAAATCAGCAAAAATATATACGACGTATATCTTGTCGATTACAGGCTTGGAGCAAAAGACGGTTTACAAATTATTAGAGAATCTGTTGAGATGGGCGTTAATGCTCCTTTCATACTTTTAACTGGACAAGGCGATATAGAAACCGATGAGCGTGCTATGAAAGCAGGCGCATTCGATTACCTCGTAAAAGGGTCGTTTAGCGCATTTGAACTTGATAGATCGATTCGATATAGCATTGAACATGTAAGTAACATCAATCAGATTCAACAGTTAAATGTTGAGCTAGAAAAAAGAGTAGAGGAACGCACAGCCGCATTAGCTGAAACGGTTAATGAACTAGAGAAAGCTAATAGTAAACTAAAAGATCAGATTAGGGTAAGAAGACTGGCAGAGGAAGCTCTCAGAGAAAGTCAGTTTTTATACAGTGCTATCGCTCATAATTTCCCAAATGGCACCATTAATGTTTTCGATCGAAACCTCGATTTTGTATTTGTTGATGGAAAAGAACTTACAAAACTGAACCTTTCTGCAGAGGATTTCATTGGAAAGTCCTTTTCTTCTTATTTTGATGGTGAGTTGGCTAACTTCATTCGAAAAAAATACCTAAAAGTACTAGAAGGAGAAACCCTAACTTTCGAAATACAACATCATGAAGACCAGTATTTTTTACATTGTACTCCCCTACCCGATGCAAATGAGGAAATAAATCAGATATTAGTAGTTACTGAAAATATTACGAATAGAAAAAAGGCAGAAGCTGAGATTCGTAAAGCGTTGGAAAAAGAAAAAGAGTTAAACGAATTAAAATCGCGTTTCGTTACTATGGCTTCGCATGAATTTAAAACACCTTTAAGTACAATCCTTTCATCTTCTTCACTTATAGCGAAATACACCGAAAATAGTGGTCAGGAAAAAAGGATAAAACATGTGAATAGAATTCAAACCAATGTTAAGCAGCTCAACAGGTTGCTTAACGATTTTCTCACTATTGGAAAACTAGAAGAAGGAAAAACTATTAACGACCCTGTGTTATTCGATTTAGTGAAGCTTGGGAAAATGACAGCAGAAGAGATGCAGCTTCAAGCAAAAGATAATCAACAAGTTGTATTTAAAGTAGTTGGAAATACACGTAAAGTATTTTTAGACGAACAACTCATTAAAAATATACTTAATAATCTACTTTCAAATGCAATAAAATATTCGCCAAATGGCAAAGATGTTTTTCTAAATTTTATATTTAAAGAAACATCGGTAGTATTAGAAATTAAAGACCATGGGATTGGCATTCCTGAAAATGAACAAGAACACTTATTTGGGAGGTTCTTTAGAGCAAAAAATACTACTAATATACAAGGAACAGGTCTTGGGCTTAATATTGTAAAAAAATATGTGGAATTAATAGGAGGCAAGATTGATTTTAAAAGTAAGCTAAATGCTGGAACAACTTTATGGGTAACTTTAAATACTAACAGTAAAAATGAAAAAAATCCTGATTATTGAAGACAATAGAGATGTTAGAGAGAACATAGAAGAAATTTTAGAATTGGCTAACTACGAAGTACTCTCGGCAGAACAGGGAAAAATTGGGGTAACTCTGGCGCAAAACCACAAACCTGATCTCATTATTTGTGATATAATGATGCCTGAATTAGATGGCTATGGTGTTTTACATATTTTAAGTAAAAACCCAACTACAGCAAGAATACCCTTTATATTTCTTACAGCTAAATCTGAAAAAGAAGACTTTAGAAAAGGAATGACGTTAGGTGCTGATGACTACCTTACCAAACCATTCGACGATATTGAACTACTCGATGCTGTTGAAACAAGACTAAAGAAAGGAGAATTATTTCAAAAAGACTTTGACAAAAGTGTTGACGGATTAACTGCTTTTATGAATGCTGCAAGTGGTCTCGATGAGTTAAAAAGTCTTTCAAAAGACAGGAGAATACGCCATTATAAAACTAAAAATAATGTTTTCCTTGAAGGAGATATGGCAAATGCGCTGTTTTTTATAAATAAAGGGAAAGTAAAAACTTATAAAACAAACAACGATGGTAAAGACTATATTACCGGTTTGCATGAAGCAGGTGGTTTTATAGGATTTATGGCGCTTCTCGAAGGCACTATACATAAAGAATCGGCGATGGTACTTGAGGATGCTGAAATTTGTATTATCCCGAAAGATGATTTTATGCAATTGCTGTATAATAATAGAGATGTGGCTACCAAGTTTATAAAAATGCTTTCTAATAATCTTACAGAAAAAGAAGACCAATTACTCACCCTGGCATATAGTTCTGTAAGGCAACGTGTTGCTGAAGCATTGCTTATGCTTCATGAGAAGCAAGAAAAAAGTGGGGAACAAGATGAAAGTATTTCTATTACCCGAGAAAACCTCGCCGGAATTGTAGGAACAGCAATAGAGTCTGTAATCAGAACTTTATCTGATTTTAAAGATGAAAAGTTTATAGAAATAAAAGGTAAGAAAATTATTATTACAGACCTAAAAGGCCTAATTAAAGTAAAGAATTAATACTAAAAAATACACTAAGATCAATCTCCAAGAAGGAATTTATTTAACGGCTCAGTATGAATATGGTTTAAATTTCAATAAAAAGCCTTTTGTGAATAAGTCATTCGGCACTCACAAATACCCCAATATAAGCTACTTTTTTTTTGGCATATTTGAAGTATGCATAGAGTTTACTGTTCAATTTAAGCTTGTAAAAAAACTTTATAGGAAGTAATACAAAAAAAGACAGAATTTAAAACTGCATAACAAACACTTAGCCAATGATAATTCTATAAGAGAATAATGCTTTTATTTAAAGTTCTAATACAAAAACCCACAAGTAAGGGGATTTAAGATTTGTAAGAAATAGATGAACTTTATAAAGTAATTTAAATAATTGATCAAGATAATGCCTTTCCGATACCAAATGTGGAAAGGCACTATTTTTTTAATGAAAAATTTTAAAATTATTTATTCTTTCATATCCCTCAGTTCATCTTCTAACCTCCAAAAAGCTTCTTTTAAATCGCTTATTGAATTATTCTCTTCTGGGAATTCTTTGCTGATATAAGCGGCAAATTTCCAAACCTCTATCACTTCTTCAGCAGGGATCTCGTAAGTAGGGTAAGCTAAATTAGACGACTTGAGCATGAAGGAGCCATATTGTGCAACGCGATTATATATTTTTTTTAAAACAATCCCTTCGCTAAGATTTCTGGCAACTACAATACCAACCGTTCCATCTTTAATTGCTCTTAAATCTTCTATGTATTCGCCTATTACAATACTTCTAGGCTTAAGTGGTAGCATAGAATCACCTTTTACTTCGAATGCACGGTAAGTTTTTCCCATAGGCAAAAAAGGCAGATGATATTTAGGTAATTCGCTGATATATTCTGCATCAGCATAGCCAGTCGTGTAACCAGCAGAAGCTTTTACAGGAACAAATTCAATATTTTCATTCTGCTCTTTATCCGTTGTAATAGCAAGCACCCTCAAATTTCCACCCTGAAGGTATTTTTCCATATTCTTTTTCTGCTTTAATGCCTCATCGCTTAGTTTTGAAAGGTCGATATTTAATAGTTGATCGATGGTTACATTAAAATGGTTGGCAATGGTATTTAATGTATCAAATTTTGGTTCAGCTCTTCCATCTTCATATGAGCTAATGGCGCTTCTTGTAAGCCCTAACTGTTTCCCCAGCTTTTCTTGACTGGGTTTGCCATTTTTTTCACGTAGGTATCTGAGATTTTTTCCAAAAAACATATCTCAATAGTT
>JBCDJE010000391.1:0-4776 GCA_038748185.1 Bacteroidota bacterium | reverse complement strand
ATTTAAAAAAATCTGATTAGCCGTTTCATTATAACTATTATTAATAATTTCCTTTCTTTTGAAGGCCGGCACTGTCGGGTCTTTGATCAAATTCATCAATCCTTCTACCTCTTTGATAAAGTCCCTTGATTCGAATTGAATAGATTTTTTGTCTTCTTCAGTTAATTTGTCATCTTGAGCAAACAGATAGGAGGTAAAAAGTAAAGGGGAAAAAATCAGTGCGATTAATCTTCTGTAAAGAAACATAAAAAATGTTTGTTAGTAATTCTTTTTGTGTATTAATGCTAATAGTTTGTTTTTGTAAACTTAACTAATTCATTTTTTTCTGAAAAATTTAATTGTATTCTTTGTTAAATTAAGAATCATAGGAGTAACTGGTAATTTTTTGATGGAAGTTTGCTTCCTAAAATTCAAACTTTCCTTCTGTTGATATTTCCAAATTTGACGAGGTTTTTATCACTTTGGTTTTAGCAAATTTTTAATGTTTTGATAATATCTGTAAATTTAGATGAATCACCACTTATAAATCTTTTTAAATGGCATCTGTAACTTTTGATCTAAATGGGAAATCTGTACAGTTAGACAATGTAGATCTTGAAATGCCACTTCTATGGGCATTGAGGGAAGATTTAGGTTTAACAGGTACAAAGTTTGGGTGCGGAATTGCCCAATGTGGTGTTTGTACAGTACATGTAGAAGGTAATCCGGTGAGGTCTTGTGTTTATCCAATTTCAGCTATTGCTGGGAAAAAGGTAACCACAATAGAGGGGTTATCTGAAAATAATGACCATCCTGTACAAAAAGCTTGGATTGAGGGACAAGTACCTCAATGTGGATACTGTCAATCAGGACAAATAATGACTACTGCTGCACTACTGAAAAATAAACCTAATGCAAGTGATAAGGAAATTGAAAATGCTATGCGTAGTGTTTACTGCCGCTGTGGTACCTATCCACGGATTAAAAAAGCGATTGCCAAACTAGTTAAAAAGTAAGCTCTTGAAACCATTAAAAATAAGCAGAAGGAAATTTGTGCAGTTAAGTGCTGTATCAGGAAGTTTCTTGGCCATAGGTTGTATTCCTACATCTGATGGAAAAGAAGTGGTTAGAAATCTTTCAAATAATTCAGACTATACACTTAACCAATTCATAAAAATTGGAACTGACGGTTTGGTTACGCTTTTTACCCACAGACCTGAAATGGGTCAAGGTACCTTTCAGTCTATGCCCATGATATTAGCAGAAGAACTTGAAGTGGATATTGATAAAGTAAAAATTGAGCAATCGCCAGCTAATCGAGAATTATTTGGCAGCCAAATGGTAGTAGGAAGTAGAAGTGTACAATCAGAATATCATACTTTACGAAAAATGGGTGCTGCCGCAAGAGAAATACTAATAGTAGCTGCTGCTAAGCAATGGAATATTTCAAAAAAAGAATGTTTTGCGGAAAACACCATGGTGAAACAGTATAATTCCGATAAAAAAATTGGATACGGCGCATTAGTTAAAGCTGCCAGTAAATTAACTGCGCCGGAAAATCCGACTCTCAAAAATCCGCAAGATTTTAAAGTGATTGGTAAACCTATATACAGGCAAGATATTCCCCTGAAAACAAACGGAGAAGCGATTTTTGGGTTAGATATGAAAGTTGAAGGGATGTTTCATGCCAGTGTAGAACGTTCTCCGGTTTTTCTTGGAAAAATTATTTCTTTTAACAAGGAAGAAGTATTGAAAGTACCTGGAGTAAAATATGTGATAAAAGCCAAACGCCATGTGTGGGGAAATGAAAGGGAAGGTATTGCTGTGGTTGCAGATACCTATTGGGCAGCTTTAAAAGGAAGGAAGGCTTTAAAAGTAGAGTGGGATAATAAAGGATTAGATGAAGTCAATTCGGAAGGCATTTTTGAGAAATACAGAACAAATGTTACAAAGGCTGGTGATGTGCTTTATCAAGTAGGAAAGGTTGATGAGTTACTTGAAGAAAGTGAAAATATATTGGAAGCTGTTTATGAAGTTCCCTATCAGAGTCATGTTCCTTTAGAACCTATGAATGCCATAGTACATGTAGAGGAAAACAGAGTTACCTATTGGGGGGCAACGCAAAATCCGAATGGTGTAAGGGATCAGCTATCAAGACAATTGGATATCGCATCAGAAAATGTGGAAGTGAATTATACATTTATGGGCGGAGGTTTTGGCAGAAGGTCGATGACCGATATGGTAGAGGAAGCAGCTGACATTGCAAAAAAAATAAAAGCTCCGGTAAAAGTAGTTTGGACGCGGGAAGATGATCAAACGCAAGGCCCTTTTAGAGCCTGCCAAGTAAATGCACTAAGGGGAGTATTAGGCGATGAAGGAGATGTGACTGCATTAGAGCACAAAGTGATTGCCCAGCAAATTACTAACCAGACAGGGAAGAATATGAAAGCTGGAAGACAACTAATGGGAGGGGTAAATACCGATTACAAAATTCCGAATTTTGCCATAAAAGGAGTTTTACAAAAATCGCATATCCCGATTACCTACTGGCGTGCAGTGTACCATTCTACTAATCCGTTTGCTCATGAGTCTTTTATCGATGAACTTGCCTATAAAGCTGGAAAAGATCCACTTGAATTCAGATTAGGTATGATGCAACACCACTCCAAATTCACCACTGTATTAAACCTGGTCGCAGAAAAAGCGAGGTGGTACGATAAACCCACAACAGGCACAGCTAAAGGTGTCGCACTTGCAGAAAGGTCAGGAGGATATTTTGCTATGATTTGTGAAGTAAAACAAGAGGGTGATAAAATTAAACCTGTAAAAATTACAACGGCCATAGACTTGGGCATTTGTATCAATCCTGATACAGTTAAAGCACAAACAGAAGGGGCTGTGGTAATGGGACTTACTGCGATGTACAATGGATTGACCATTAAAAAGGGAGCAGTAGTTGAACAAAATTTTGACACCTATCCCTTACTGCGGTACGATGAATGCCCTGAAATAGAAACATTTATTGTAAAAAGTACTGACGATCCTGCTGGTGCTGGAGAAACCGGGCTCCCCACTGTTGCTCCTGCGTTTACCAATGCTGTATTTGCCCTTACTGGTAAACGGATAAGAAAATTACCGATTAGTAAGAATGATTTAGTGGCAGGATAATAAAGATAATGCCGAAGTGATTTAAAGTATTTTTAAAAAGCTTTAGTGAAATCATTTCCAAATAGGAATAATACATTCGATTTAGTTTCTCAAATATCTCACCTGAAAAAAAGCAAAAGCTGCAACAATGAGTGCTATTATACTTATGAGTAAATAACCTGTGAAAGTAAGTCCAAATAAATGAAAAATCACAATTACTATACTGCCAACTACCCAGAGACAATCTTGTATAACAATAAATTTCACTTGTTTTGCCCTCACAGCTTTCGCAAATGCTTCATAAAAAACACTAGTGGCAAATAGTAATAATCCAATACCTATGTACATCAAAATTTCGTGTTGATGTAAACCAATGAGCTTTCCTAAAGCTCCATGCATTAAAATGAAACATAATCCTGATAAGGTTGAAAACGCGGCATTGATTTTCAATACTTGGCGAAGTTTGTTTTCTTGTTTCATGGCTGATTTCGATTAATCGTTTGAGAAGAATTGGCTATAGTTGTATTGTTTTCGAGCTGATCTTTTAGCGCTATGTTCATCGCTTCAAACCCTCTTCTGGTTTTATCCCCAACAAGATTATAAAGTACTCCCGAAAATATGCCTGTAAAGTGCTCCCCATGGATAAGTGTGGTATTCTCAGTATTTTCTTTGATTTTAAAGTAGTGGACTCCATCAAATAAGCCTTTTACTAACAGATGTCCTAACCAACGGAATTCTACTTCTTTCTTTATAACCAGAATAGTTGGTTGGAATACTTGAAACTTCATACCCTCTGGTTGAATAGTAACTTTGAGTTGTTCACCTACTTTTTGCTTACCACTTATTGAAGTAATGAAAGGATTCCAATGAGGATAATTTTTGAAGTCCATTAATGATTCCCAAACCTGCTTACCCGATGCTTTAATGCGAATACTGGTTTCTATTGATTTCATAAGCACTGATTTACTAATTATTTCAAACAAAACTAAGTATGCAGAAACCATTAAAATTGGCATTAAATGACAATGAATAGGCATTTGATGCCAACTGTATAATTTTTACATTTACCATATGACATTTAGCGGAAGATTTTTGTTGAACCTGATACAATTTGCGGCTATGCAGGGAGCACCTTTAAAAGAATTAGTTGCACTGAGTGGCTATTCTGAAAATGACCTGCATGATGAAAATATGAGAGTAGCAGCACAAGCTTATAATACTGTAATTGAAACAGCTGTATCATTAACTAAAGATGATTTTTTTGGATTACATGCTGGAGAATTTCTCAATCTTTCAGCTGCTGGTTTAATCGGTCAAATCACTCAAACATCAGCCACAGTAAAACAAGCATTAGACTATTGCTGCGAATTTGCTAATCTAGGTTGTAGAGCATTATCATTAGAACTCGAAGAAACTGCTGCCCATTTCAAACTCGGATTAAATCCTGATCCT
The DNA here is from genome assembly GCA_038748185.1 of Bacteroidota bacterium. GTDB lineage: Bacteria > Bacteroidota > Bacteroidia > Cytophagales > Flammeovirgaceae > Chondrinema. The sequence continues at coordinate 198 of JBCDJE010000391.1, read as the reverse complement.
TTATGGCTGCAACAATCTCCATTGAGTGTAAAACATACGATAGATGGTTATATAACATTTACACTTCGGGAATTTCATACATTAACACTCAGAAAGAACCATCCTATAAAAATTTATTTTAACATTAAACCCCCTAAAAATATTCGTGAATATGAAAGGGTTTTCAACTGTCCAGTACATTTTTCTAAAAAAGAAACT
>JBCDJE010000390.1:0-4778 GCA_038748185.1 Bacteroidota bacterium | reverse complement strand
CCTCAAAGCTACTCTAAAGGACTGAATAAAAATAGTAACAAGGCAGACACTTCATTTAGTAAACTAATTTGATTGCTTTAAGAGATATAAACACTAGAATCCGTCATCGTCTTCATCTTCTTCTTCCCCACTTTCTTCTTCTAAAGTTTCATCTAGGGGCACGTCGTCGTCCATTACATCCCCAAAAATATCTGCATCTATTAGTTCTTCCTCAAGTTCTTCTACTGCATCGTCTTCAGGAATATAGATATCTAATATATCATCAGTTCCTAGATAATTCATTCTAAAACTACTAATAAAACCCAATACCTCATCATTACTAGCTCTTACAATAGCTGGGCCTCCTTTTTTATCGACAAGTGATCCGTTAAAACCTGCATTAGAAGAAAGAGCATGTATACCACTCTTTTGAAAGCTAAAGTAAAACCAGTTTTCTTGGTTTGCGATTACAAATATCTTTGCTTCATGGTCTGTTTCACTTTTAGGTACTTCAATGTATCCCTCTACTAAAGAATTGACGTCTCCTTTAAATACATTTCCTAAACCTAAATCACCAGTACTATAGAAACTCCTAAATTCAGTTGACCATTTAAGATTTACATCCGAAAACAAAATACCATCACCAAAGAAATCTGCTAAGCTTTCATTACCATTTCTGTATTTAAATAAATAGTCATCTAGTTGTTTTTCGGTAAGAATTTTGGAAAGTTTTTCTGTTGCTTGATCAGAATCATCAAAAGGTGAAATCACCTCTTCTACATTATTATATATATCGGTTGCAAGATCGTTTGCTGTTCCACTTGTCGCTTCAAAATTAAAGTAAACCGATGCATTAATATCATATTCTTCTTTTTCATAATTTCCTTTACCAACACCAGAAGCTCTAACATTGTACGTCTTTGAGTTTTCTAAAAGACTAATATCACCTTCAAACTCAACAAGTTTATTTTCAAAATTGTAAACAAATTTATTTCCTGCAACATTGGGGTCTTCTAGTTTTTCTTGGGGTGCTAGAATATAATTTTTGGTATCTTCTTCAAAGATTAGATTTCCTCTTCCTTGAAAAATAGGAAAATCATTCACCTTTGTCCTATCAAAGTGTACTAATGATGGATAAAAGTCTCTATCTACTTTTCCTAAAAATAACCCTGTTGATAATTTTGTAGGAAAACCAGCCACTTTTAAATCTTCATCAACATATATTACACCATGAGTTGATTCATTATCTGATTCATAAGCGAACCAATTATTATCTTCGCGTTCTACATCCAAGGCTACTTCTCCATTAAACTTCAAATACTTTTCGTAATCGAGCATGGTGAGTTTACCTTTGTATTTAAACCCCGGTAAAAACTTAAATTCTTCATCTTCTGTAATATCAGCTTGTGCACTTGTAATAAATTCTACTGTTTTTTCTTCTCCTTTTTCAGGTTTTGCTTTTTCTATATTAAAATCAGTAAATCTGATTTCGTATGGCTCACTTACTCCCATTGTGTATTGGTAGGTAGCCTCGCCTTCAAATGCGGTTCTAGAAATAATTTTTATATTGGCATTGGTAAGTGTATGAAACTTATTAAATGCGTTCATTTCAATTACAGCATTTTCAAGTTCATCTATATTTGCATTTTCTCTTACATATACACGACCGCTATCGGGAATCACCCTAACATTAGCAATGGTAATATAAGGTACACCTTCTAGGTTCAAGATGTGTTCGTGTAAGTCATATACTGCATCACTTGCAAAAATTTCAAGTGAGTCTTGTTTTCTATTGTTTGAGGTAAATTTGCCTAGTCCAATTTCATTTTCACTATCAACACTCATCACCAAAGTATGTTGATCTAAATTCCAGAGTACTTGGCTTATATTTGTCTCATATTGAATAAAAGGCAGTGTAAAACTATTTTCTCCTTCTACTTCAGATGTAGCTACTGCTACTCTTTCACCTAAATCGTATTCTACTTTCACGTTTTTACCTAATAAACCTGGAGTATTCGGATCATTGGATTTTATAATAAATTCTGAATTTCTGGCGGTATACTTTGAGGCTTCCATTTGGAAGTCTTCTGATTTATTTAAAGAATTAGGAGTTTCTATTTTACAAGTACCTTTTAAATTCTGGTTTGTTAGCGCTAACGTTCCTTCAAACTTTGTTGTAGTATCATATATTTCAAAGGGAGAGTCTTGCGTATTTGTCAAAAGCATACTATCACTATGTACTAGCCAACGCATTTCATATTGTTGCATCTTTACAGAAGGGTAACTTGCTCCATCGAAATCGCCCGAAACAATTTCCCCCTGCTCACCCTTTGTATTTACTGAATCAGAATAGAAGATAAAATCTTTCGATTCAAATGACCCTGCTAAGTATTCAATTTTACCTCTTCCTCTTATTCCTTTATTGTTAAGAGTAATTTCATCATAGTATTTCGCTTTATCATTATATAGTGGTACACCACCAGAATTCATTTGCCTTTGAAATCCGAAAGAATAATCAGGTTGTATTGAGATTACTTCTTCAAAATCAGGAAAAATACCATCAGTCTTGAAAGTACCATCAAATGTGATAACATCTGTATTATTATCGTTGAGGCTGTCTATTAGGAAAGGGGGTATCTCAAAACGAATACGGTGATCGTATGCCCCGCCCAAAATTTCTTGTCCATCGAAATAGATAGCTCCACCTTTTTTTGCATCTAATATCGGATATCGCTCCATATTTCTTCTACCAGACTTATTCTTTGGATGAGAAATATAGAGTATCCCTCCAGTTTGTACAATATTGTTAGCTAATTCTTTCTTTACACCATCGTCTCTTGTTACTAAAATTCCTATTGAGTCAATAACTTAAAGGATTACGTTAAAGCTATCATAATAGTAAATAAACTCATGTCATCTAAATAAAAAATTCCCAGCCCTCAGTTCTCCACCAAAAGTTGTATTTCTACCATCTTTTAAATTAACTTTCCCATCTTTGGGCGTTACTAATACCTGCATCGAGTCACTAATCATAAATTTGTTAACTCCTTCCAAACTAAAGTTTTTGCCTTCTAAAGAAACTGTTAAGTTAGGCTTGTCAGTTGTCCTTGAGTGCATAATCATATTGTCATAGTCAACTCCTTTCCTGCCTTGCATAGCATAAGCATACAATTTTGCCTTTTTCTTAATATCTATTAAGTCGGTTTTAAGATTGTAGTCAATATATCCCCTACGACTTAATTCGACCATAGCACCTTTTACCACTTCAGGATTTTGCCTGAGTGCATCTGCCATATCTGTGGCATAGAAAGTGTTTTTTCTTATTTTATTAGAGTATCCGACTAGCATTTGAAGTGGATGGAAATCATAGTTTCCTTTTAATGCTATAAATCGATATCTATCGAAATAATCTTTAGACTCAACAACTAATGGAATACGGTCTCTAGCATTTAATACTTGCAAGTCGAAGCTGTCTGCTTCTACACTCCATTGCAAAAAATCTGCTGTAATGTTTACATCGTTACGTGTATCGATAAATTGAGAAACCTTGTATCCTTCTTTATCTTTCCTTGCCTGTAAAAGTTTATCATTTGTATGATATTTTAGTTGAACTGCCGGATGGGAAATAGAGTCTTCTTCACTATAATGAATTACAAATGAAGTCTCAGGACTGTAAACTAATGAGTCAGCAAAAGAAAACCCCTTCTTCGATCTTGCCGTGAATTTGTTTCCTGTTCCTTCTTTTCCGTCATACCTTATAATAGCTTTACCTCCTTGAAAAACAGAATTACTCTTAAATTTCCTTCCTTCCAAAGAAACTCCACCTTTATAAGTAATGTCTTCTACAAAATCTTCTATGACAATATTCGCATGATAAGATGTGAATTTTGGATATTTTGCCTTTTTGGGTTTACTATTATGAATATGACTTTTATAAGCTACAACACCTGGTATTTGATTCTCTGTTTTAGTATTGTAGGTAAGGTTTGCATTGTTGGCTACAAATTCGGGGTTATGAAAATCAAAACTAAACATTCCTAAATCTGCATAAACTTCCTCTTCTGGTAAGCCTGCATTTTGCCAGTTAATTTTACCACTTTCAGAAATTAACGTATCATTTTTTAGAAGTAATGAAGCATTTACACCTGTAAGATTTATTGTGTCATATACAGAAGCCATCACAAAATCTGCTTCACTTATATTAATGTATGGACCCGTAATTTCTGGTAGAACTGGCTCGGGAATTACGTATAATTCTGTTTCTTCATAAACAGGTGATATTTCTTCTGTTAAACTTGTTGAATCTTCTGTATCGAAAGCACCTTCTGCGGTACTCCAGCCATCATCACCGCTATCCCAATCATCATCTGTTGTGCTCCAATCATCTCCCGTGGTACTCCAACCCTCATCATCATCTAATGAATCTTCTCCCCAGGTATCATCAAGAGGTTCGCCTTCTTCTTTATCAGTTAATGTTTCTTCTTCGAACCACTCTTCTTTGTCTTCTTCCTCTTCACCTAATAACTCTCCTTCTTCTTCTGGTAACTCATCTGTTGAAGCATAAAATTCACCTCCCATTTTTGAAGGATCAGGAACGTGTCCAAAATTAAATTTACCCTTCACCATTACCATACTATTAAATCTAGATTGATAAACTGTATCGGTAGATAAGAATTGACTAGACTGTTTTAAAAAATTAGCTACTATAGGTCTTTTATAAAAGTTTGCAGTAGTATCAGCTACTTCTAAAAAGCGTGTAAACTCACTATCGGAAATATTTCTGAAATTTTTAGCATTAT
>JBCDJE010000389.1:0-4787 GCA_038748185.1 Bacteroidota bacterium | reverse complement strand
CGGTAATTTTCCACTTCAAACAATTTATCAGAGTAAGGGATAGTAATATTTTTTTCCCATAATAATGACATGTTATCATCAAATACGCGCAAAGTAAATTTTTCATTTTCTCCTTTTTCAAATGCCTCAGAATTGGCAATCATAAACTTTGATTGATCTCTTGAAAGCACTTGGTTATATTCTCCAAAATTTCTTCTATTCCTCAAGCTAGATTCAGCTATTTTTTTAGCCTTTCCTAAAGTTTGCATAGTTTCCATATCTACCGCTTGTACAAAAAGAAAATTTCGCTTTGCCTGAGAATTTGGCATATTAGAAAAAACGTAAACCTTCCTATTCATGCTTTGGGCAAATTTAAAGTTGAGTAATTGGTTACCAACTTTATCTTGAAGAGGGACTTCTTTTAGTAATTCCATTTTAGGGTTATAATGTTGCAGTGTAGGTGGTAAAAATTTTGAAAAAGAAAGGCCTGAGCGTCTGAAATAGCCTGGATCATTTTCCATAATAGCAAATACCCCTTTTTCGTTGCTGTCAACAATATCGCTGATTACAGCAGTTCGCTTTTGCTTTTTTTGAGTTAGTCCCCATTGTGTATCTACTGTTTGAGAGAAAGATGAAAGCGTAGAGAAAATGGATAATAAGAGTAATAGAATTTTGCAAGTAGCATGCATATGAAAAGAAAACCAAATGTTTAGTTTCATTTGTAAATATTTATTGAATTACAAAAAAAGATATACGATCAATCAAAACCCATTTGCTCAAATATAATTCCCAGAATTTTAATAAGTCTTTATAATGAAATACTTCCACAATAATTTGTTCATATTATTTGTGAAGTATCAATAAGGAGTACTTTTTAAATAAATGCCTAGAAGTGAATCCTTCTAATTACTGGTTATTTATCGAAATGCTTTTCATCTACTGTGCATTATTATTCATTTTTTTATATCAGTATTACGAGTTCAATAGCTGAATTTCAATTAGTTATCTTGCATACTCTTAATAAGCCAAAATATTATATGAAAATGTATCAATCCTTTCGTCTTAAAGTTTTACTATTTCTGATTTTAATAGCATCCTGTCAACCTCAACAAGAAACTGATGTAGGTTTTTTCAATATTGTAAAATATGGTGCTGTTGGTGATGGTAAAACTTTAAATACTAAATCTATACAGCAAGCAATAGATGCAGCATTTGAAGCCGGAGGCGGAACAGTAATCATTCCTCCGGGGAAATACGTAAGTGGGACAATCTTTCTGAAAGACAATGTAACCTTAAGAGTTGAAGGTGGTGCAACTTTGTTTGGTTCACCAAACATTGAGGATTATACTGAAATGACTTGGGGACATAACAAAGATCGACAGCCTTACCATCTGGTAATGGCAAAGGATGCTAAAAATATTACCATTGAAGGAGCAGGAACTATTGATGGTAACGGACAATCTTTCTGGAAAGAATATGATCCTTCCAAAGACCCACAGTGGATTATGGCACAAGAGCTAAAAGTAAGTCCGATGATGGAAATTCAAGATTGTGTAGATGTTCGTATTAAGGACGTTACACTTACAACAGGTGGAGGTTGGACTTTACATTTATATGACAGCGAAAGGATACAGGTACAAGGTGCTAAGATTATCAATAATGTATTTGCACCCAATGGTGATGGTATTGATATTTCAGGTTGTTCAGATGTAACTATTAGTGATTGTATTATCAAAACTTGTGACGATGCTATTTGTGTGAAAACTATGGTTGATACAAAAGAGGCAAAGCGGATTGCTGTAACTAATTGTATTATTGAATGCTCATGTGCTGCACTAAAAATTGGTAATGAAACCTTCCGAGATATTAAACAGATTACATTTAGCAATTGTATTATTTATAATTCTTCTCGTGCTTTTGCCGTCTATGCAGAAAGTGCTGGAACTGTGGAAGATATCACAGTCAATAATATCATTACCGATTCCAAAGCGCCTTTACTCTATAACCGACCTATTCATTTAAGCCTTTACTTGCCAGAGCCTGGTGCTGGAGGACGTAATGGTGACTGGATGTTTAAAGAAAAAAAACAATGGAATTATGAAGGAAGAAAACCCAAACTGCGCAATATCACTATTAGTAATTTTCATGCAAAAACAGGAGGGAGAATACTGATGACTGCAGGTGAAGGATATATGATAGAAAACCTAACACTTAGGGATGTAATCATGACCTACCCTTGGATTGAAGACCCCGTTCCTTTTGTTGATGATGTAACTAGTTCTCAATTCGCCCCGGTTCGCCGAGAAGCTAAAATGGCAAAGGCGGCTATAGTTACGGAAAATATTAAAAATTTCACATTAGATAACCTGATTATTAATTGGCCTGAAACTAAAGAGATGCCTGAAGATTGGCAGTTTGAAAAGAAGATAGCCAACGGTACATTGAAAGCATTCTTTCCAGAAAGTACTCAAGCAAGACAAGCGGAATTATCTGTCATCTGGGGTAAAAACATTCAACAAGGAAGGATAAATGTGCCCTTTGCCCAAGCCTCATCTACTTCAATGCCTAGGTTTAAAATTCAAAATTCAGATATAAAAAATCTGAATTAAAGAAAAGGCTTAGTAGCACAGATATTTTTAAATGAAATCAGCTATTTTAATGCAAAATTTTTCAGTAGTATTAGATCACAGTTTCTGAATGCATTCAAATTTTTTGAACATTCAGAAATCAAAAAATTTTAAACAGATGAAATTCTTCCTTTCTTTTACAATCATCTTAGCGATTTTAATTGTTTCCTGCCAAAAACAGCAAGTTACCGAGCAACCTGAAGAAAAAAAGCGCCCAAATATCCTTATCATGTTAGTAGACGATATGGGCTATTCTGACATTGGTTCTTTTGGAAGTGAAATAGGAACACCCAATTTAGATGCATTAGCAACTGGCGGATTAAAGATGACCCGTTTTTATAATGCTGCGCGTTGTTGTCCCTCCCGTGCCTCGCTACTTACAGGGCTTTATCCACATCAAGCAGGCGTAGGCTCAATGGTAGGAGATTGGGGGCATCCTAGTTATCGCGGTTTCTTGTCAGATAAAGCTGTCACTATTGCTGAGGTTTTAAAAGGTAGTGATTATACAACCTATCAAGTAGGAAAATGGCATGTTGGAGAAAAGCCTGAGCACTGGCCACATAAAAGAGGGTTTGATCAACATTTTACTTTTGTAAATGGGGCAAGTAGTTATTACAATCTTTGGCCTTATCGTGAAAATCAAGATTCGTTACAAATGGCTTATAATGGGAAACAGTTTTATCCTGAAGAAGACTTTTTTATGCCTGATGCATTTTCTGACACTGCTGCTGCATTCATAGAAAGACACAATCCAGAGAAACCACTTTTTATGTATTTAGCTTATAAGTCACCTCATTGGCCCTTGCATGCCAAACCAGAAGATATTGCTAAATATAAAGGGAAGTATAGAATGGGCTGGGATAGCTTGCGCATTCAACGCTACAACCGCATGAAAGAATTGGGTGTTATTGATGGTAATGTGCCACTTTCTGATCGCTATCCCACAGTAAAAGCCTGGGATGACCTTTCTGAGGAAGAAAAAGAAGATTGGGATAGCAAAATGGCTTTATATGCGGCTGTGGTAGATCGTATGGACCAAGGAATTGGAAAAGTGGTAAATAGTTTGAAAGCAAAAGGAGAGCTGGATAATACGTTGATCATTTTTCTTTCAGATAATGGTGCTTGCCATGAAGTGATGCCTCCGCGAAACAGCCCTTATCCTGTTGATGGGGAACCGGGTTCGGAACGTTCTTATCCAAGTTATGATCCGCCTTGGGCGAATGCGAGCAACACACCCTATCGGTTTTTTAAATCTTATTTGTTGGAGGGAGGGATGTCAACGCCATTTATCGCGCATTATCCTAAAGAGATTCCTGCTGGTATTACTAATAATACAACTATAGGACATATTATGGATTTAATGTCTACAACATTAGATTTTGCTGGTGTTGCTTATCCTTCAACTTTCCAAGGGAAAACCATTACGCCTACTCCCGGAAAATCACTAGCTACTACCTTTCGAGGAGATGCGGAAAAAGGGCATAAGACACTTTTTTGGGAACACAATCGCAATAGAGCAGTAAGGCAAGGCAATTGGAAAATGGTTTCTAGTTATAGGGTATTGGGTGAAGGTGTTCGACACCGTTGGGAACTCTATAACTTAGAAGAAGACCCTGTAGAGCTAAACGATTTAGCTGCTAGTAAGCCTGAAAAAGTAGCAGAGATGCAAGCATTGTATGACCAGTGGACGCAAGAAACAAATGTGCTGTCAGTAGAACAATTGGATAGCTTACATAAAGTCAGAGCTGGGAGTTAATATTTTATCTCACTACAGAAGTTAAAGTTACTTCCTTACAAATTACGTTTAGCAATGAAAAGAGCCGCTATTAAATTTCTTTCTACCATTGCCCCTCGTTTAATGGTAAATTTAGCCTATAACCAGTTAACAAATCCTCAGATACGGAAACTAAGGGCACATGAATTAGAAATTATTGATCAGGCAGAAAAAGCGGTTTTTGAATTTAAGGGATTTCAGATTCAGACATATAAATGGGCTGGTGGCAAGGAAAAGGTTTTACTGATTCATGGATGGGAAGGACAGGCAGGAAATTTTGCTGAATTGATTGAAAAACTCTTACAGAATAATTATTCCGTTTATGCTTTTGACGGACCTTCACATGGATTTAGTAGTAAAGGTGAAACCAGTCTTTTTGAGTTCAGTGAGTTGGTAGGTGTAATTAT
>JBCDJE010000388.1:0-4790 GCA_038748185.1 Bacteroidota bacterium | reverse complement strand
TAGTAAAAATTGATACCGATGTACCAAAATATGTATTTGCCGATGAATTGAGATTGAAACAAGTATTAGTTAACCTTTTAAGCAATGCTATAAAATTTACTAATAAAGGGACAATACAAATTAAGATAAGCCTTATAAAAACATATAAAGATAGCAGAGTACAGCTTCGATTTTCGGTAAAAGATAGAGGCATTGGCATAAGTGCTGAAAACCAACAAAAAATATTTGAGGCATTTACTCAGGAAGATGCTTCCACCACAAAAAGGTTTGGTGGTACTGGTTTAGGACTTACCATTTCTAATAAGATACTGGCATTAATGGAAAGTAAACTGCATGTTGACAGCCATCTTGGGAAAGGAAGTCTTTTTTATTTCGATGTTGTATTTCGAGCCAGTTACGATGAAGACAATACTTTAGATGATATAGAACATATAAAACATGCTCTAATTGTTGATGATAATCCTACTAGTAGAAAGTTATTAAAAGATTTACTTGCCTTAAAGAAAATCACATATACAGAAGTAAAAAACGGTATTGAAGCACTCCAAATAATAAAGGAGAATACAGAGGTATTTGATGTGATCTTTATGGATTATCAAATGCCTTATCTAAACGGTTTAGAGACCATCGGGTATTTCCGTGAAAATTACAGCAACTACGATACACCCATCATTCTTCTAAACAGCATGTTGAATGACGAAAAGATAAATGAATCAGTAAAGCAGTTAGATATAGAACAAGTTTTAATGAAGCCTATCAGCTTTAAAAGTTTGTATGCTGCCCTATCAAAAATAAGTGCTAAGAAACAAGATTTCGATAAAAAAATACCTGTACATAAAGATGCATTTACAATAATAATCGCTGAAGATAACAACGTAAATATCACTCTCACCGAGACTATTATTAAAAATATATACCCAAATGCAACAATCTTACTTGCCAGTAATGGTAGGGAGGCATTAACACTATTTAAGCTTCACCAACCCGATCTTATATTTATGGACATCCAAATGCCTGTAATGAATGGTTATAATGCAACCAAAGCAATAAAATCACTTGAAGAAGTTCATCAAACACCTGTAATTGCACTCACAGGAGGAGTGTTAAAAGGTGAAGTGGAGAACTGCTTAAAAGCTGGAATGGATGATTATATACCGAAGCCAATTACAAAGAATAAGATCCAAAGTATGATACTAAAGTGGCTGCAGAAAAGTAAAAATATAAAAGGCAAATCGAAAGTAGTTCATCAAGAAGTTAATAATGAAATGCGTTATAACTTGAAAGAGTTATATGATAAAATAGATCAAGATGAAGCATTCCTCAACATAATTTTAAAGAAAACCAAAACTTATTGGGATAATATTTTAAGTACACTAAATGTCGCTCTGGAAAATGATGATTTAGTAGAAGTAAAGCAAATTGCCCACAAATTAAAAGGTTCATCTTTAAATCTCTGTTTTAACAAACTGGCATCATTAGCTTCAAAGATTGAAAAATATGAGGGCAATAACATGAATACAGTAAGCCAGTACATTGATACAATTGATGAAGAAATAAATTTTCTAAAAGAAAAAATCTTTGTTGAAAAAGGCATGCAAAACTAAATTAGCTGTCTATTGAATAAAGTTTATAGCTTTGAAACGTTTTTTTTACTACAGACAGTTATTCCTCTAAGTAATTGGGGTTAGAAGTGGGTAATTGTGCATTACTTTCTAATTGTAACTGAACTAATTTATCTTCTAATGCTTTCGCTTTTTCAGGATGCTGTTTTATCAGGTTATTTTTCTCGCCAATGTCTGTTGAAAGATTAAATAATTCTGTTTCTTCATATTCATAAAATCGAATCAATTTCCAATCGCCTTCTCTAACAGCCGCACCTGGAGTCCATGCGCTCCCATGATAATGAGGATAATGCCAAAAAGCTGTATTTCTAACGAAAACAGTATCGCCTTTCAATACGTTCGCCTGACTCATTCCATCTTGATGTATTTTAGGGTATAAAGGCAATTTTGCCAAATCTAAAATAGTTGGAAATATATCTTGACTCATAAAAATTGCATCTGATTCAGAACCTGCTTCAATATATTTTGGATATCTGATAATTAGCGGAATGCGTATACCTCCTTCATAACACCAGCCTTTCCCTGCTCTTAAAGGCAATACTGATGTAGGAGAAGTCTTTTTTCTTAAAGTGGTTAAACCACCATTATCAGAGGTGAAAATTACAAGTGTATTTTCATCTAAACCTGCTGATTTAAGTTCATTGAGTAATTTTCCTACATTTTTATCAACAACACTTACCATTGAAGCATAAACAGGATTATCTTGCTTTATATCGGTAAAACCGTCCCTCTCCGGAATTGATTCGGGAATATTCTCTTCTCTCAAATTAGTAAGTTTTGCTTCAAATCTTTTTATGAATTCTTTGTTGGGTTCAAGTGGTGTATGCACATTATAAAAAGAAAGGCACAAAAAGAATGGATTATCTTTATTTTCTTCAATGAACTTAACTGACTCATCTGTAAGCCTATCAGTAAGGTACTCACCTTCTGGTCCATCTGGTAGCATAGGATTATTATAAGGCACGTAATATCCTCCTGGTGGAGAACCTTTATGATGTCCTCCAAAATTATAATCAAACCCCTGGTCTGTTGGTAAAAAGTTTTCATCACCTAAGTGCCATTTTCCTGCAAAAAATGTCTTATACCCATTTTCTTTCAAGGCTTCTGCTATAGTAAATTCCTTGTGCGGTAGTTCATATAAATCTTCAGGTGTTAGTAGTTTCGGATTTTGCGTTTTCATCCCCGGAATCCAATCCGTAATGTTTAGTCTTGCAGGGTGCTTTCCCGTCATTATGGCTGCTCGAGTAGGAGAACAAACAGGGCTTGCTGCATAAGCATTAGTAAAGAGTCTAGATTCTTTGGCAAATCGATCAATCGTTGGAGTTTCATAGAACGTACTACCATAACAACCTAAATCTTTCCACCCTAAATCATCAACTATTATCAATACTACATTCGGGTGTTTTAAAGGATCACTTGTACAAGAAAAAATTAACAGGAGAATTCCGAAACCCAGTTTAAAATTTTTGAAAGATATATCCACTACGCTGTAAAAATTATACTTTGATTGTATGTTTTGTTAAATAACAACTTACTGTTTTCTTGGTTGAAACCCTCATTCATTCAAAAGTTCTACTATAAAAAAGGATATTTTCATAATGAAAGAGGCTTCAAAATGAAATCTATATAGTAGCAATTTGCCTTGCTCTCAGGGCAAGAAATATGTAATTTGAGCCAAATATATACAAATACCTACTACACTAAGGATACTTGAAAATGAAAAATCAGCAACTATTTTTTTTATTAGTAATATTATGCTTTGTCTCTCCATCAATTTCAGTAGCAAAAACTTATCAGATTACTCCCAGCGATATTGTTAATATTGCCTCATTTCTAAATAGGTTAGCACCGGGAGATTCTCTGGTTTTTATGCCTGGTAAATATGTCGACCCAGTAAATATTAAAGAATTGAATGGGGTGGTTAATAATCCTATATTTATCCATGCCAATTCCAATATAAACCAACCTATAATCATAGATAATCAAGTAAAACCCGGAGAAGGCAAAGCCAAATATGGATTTTATTTAGAGAAATGTTCATGGATTAATATCTCAGGATTCAATTTCGAAAATTGCTGGAATGAAAATATCCTGTTAGAAAATTCAAACTATATTTCGATTATCAAATGTCAGTTTAAAAAAGGAAAACGTGCAGTATTTGCCATAGAAAAAGACTCACACCATATTTTAATTGAAAAGTGTAGTTGGGAACAAGACGAACGAGTATGGACACATGCTGAGGATTATTCTTGGGAGGAAGTTCATCATGGCGTTCACAGCCATTACAATGGTAGTATGTATCAAGGCTGGAATATGTCAGGTATGGTGGTGATCCGAGATAATACAATAAAAAATGTTTTTAATGGATTGAGAATTTCCATGATTGGAGATGGTACAGATACTACTTCTAGTTCAAATATTGATATTTATCGCAATACACTCATAAATACAGCTGACAACGCTTTTGAGCCTGAGGTTTGGAGCGCTAATGTATTTTTTTATCACAACAAACTCATTGATGGGCACGCATTTATCTCTTTAACAGAAGTAGGCGGCGGTCCAATTTATATGTATGGTAATGTTGGTTATAGCCAACCCAATTGTGACGATGGCTGGACTATTTATAAGTTAAGCTGTGAAACCAGAACATTCAAAAAACCCGTGTATATTTTTAATAATAGCTGGTGGGTAGATTATCCGGCTTTTAGTGCTGATGCAATGGATAGAACCAGTAAGTACATTAAGCATTTTAATAACGCATACCACTTCTATCCTGATAGTCTTTTTATTGCGGAGCGTTTTGGTTCGCAAAATGAGTTTAATTATGATTGTTCTAATACGCCATTTCCAAAAGAGATGCAAGATGCAGGTTTTGAAAAAAATGGGATAGTTGCTGAGCCTGATTTTATACAAAAAGAAATAGGTGATTTTAGACTTAACAATAATTCTCCATGTATCAATGCTGGTATATATGACGATAAACTCATAACTTCTTATCTTGGTAAAGCACCTGATATTGGCGCTTATGAAGGCAATGAATTGATAAAAGGAATTTCTTTTAGTTTTGCTTCATTCCCCTACCTAAAAGCGTCAAATGAACTTCCCAGAATCACAAGGTTTTACAAAGCCAAAAACACGATTGATATTTATTTTTCATTACCGATGGAT
>JBCDJE010000387.1:0-4813 GCA_038748185.1 Bacteroidota bacterium | reverse complement strand
CTTTTTCTCAATCTCCAGGAGATGCAAGAAATATTATGGTTATCAGTGAAGAAGAAACTCCTATTAGAAACATTGAAGACCTAGAGAAGGAAATCCGTAATGAGAGAATAGTTTATGGTGAAATGACTGATAGTAGAGGTGGCGTTCCTAAAAGGTACAAAACCATGACTGTAGTACTCTCTTCACAAAGTGGTGGAGAAATTGAAAAAACCTGGTTAGCCGAAAACCTTGATTACGAAATGGCTGGCTCTTACATTTTTGAAAATAACCCGAGCTATTCTGATGGCTTTGGTAGGCTTTATACTTTCGAAGCAGCAAAGCAAGCGTGCCCTCAGGGTTGGCATTTGCCCACACATGACGAATGGATGCTTTTAGCAGCTAAATTTGGTGGGAAACGATTTGCAGGCGGTTTTCTGAAAGCCGGTGGGATAAGCGATTTTAGCGCACAGTTTGGAGGAAGGATGTACAAAGAAAACGATTTTAAAGCAATAGGTAAGTATGGTAGCTATTGGGGAGTTGCAGGGTTAGATAGCCAAACACCGGTAGAGTACGAATTTACTGCTTCAAACTCAATAATTGTAGTTAGTAATGTAGGCAATTTTTCCGAAATAGAAAATGTAATTACTCAGGAAGTAGCAAATAGTTGCCGTTGTGTAAAAGACGATGAATAATGTTTAAGAATACAGGAACAGCTTTCCTAATTTATTTTGGCTTACCTTGAAAATAACATAGAGATAAAAAGAAGCAGGTATTTTTCCTGCTTCTTTTGTTTTACGGCCTCTATTTCCATGTTATCCATCTATAATGAAGTACAATTTTCATGATTTTTACTTTAGTGGAATTGCAACTAAATTTGGTAAAGTATCATCAGACCACTTTTTTTGATTTGTATCTTAGTTGAATTTTTTTCGCCAGCGGATTCCAGTAACCTAAGCTTACATATAACCTCTTTAATTATACCACTGTCCTGACGACCAATTTTCGATATAGTCATGATGATAAAGCTGTTCAGTAGAATGGAACTTGAACCTGTTAAGGCGTTCATATTTGCTAGACTTAAACCATCACGGAGTGAAAGCTCTCATTAACAGCATGGGATGAATTGTGTTTAAAAGCAAATACATGTTATATAAAAAAGAAAACATTATTTGGTAGCTAATTTATTCTGCTGATGTATTGGATCATAAACTGAATTTTTCTTTACTATAGAGAAGACTTACTTGATTAGTTTATTGACCACTGCAATAACAACTTTATGAGGCTTACCTTTACCTCTGAGTCTATCGTAAAGAGCTTTACATGTTGTATTATATTTCCTAGCTGCTCGGGAAGCCATATAGAGAGAGTATGCCTGACTTGAATCATACCCATTTTACAAATGCTGGCTCTAGCTCTGATACTTTTGCCTGATTCGTAAATTCTAGGTGATAGTCTTAAAAAAGATATCACTTGTTTATAATTATCAAAATTTTCAAAGCAATTTCTTACAAAGTTCTTCTTTTATGCCAGCAGCTTTCAATGAAGAAAACTGGTTAGTAAAAGCAGTCAACTGTCTCTGATATCGGTTCAATAGTACATATAACTCACGTATTCTCTGAATATTAATCGCCTTTGGTTTCCAAAATCCATTCTCTTTCCATACTCCGCAATTCCTTGGGCATCTACTTTATCTGTCTTAGACCTTTTTAAATGAGCCTGTATAAAACGCTTAACAGCTAAAGGATTCATGCTTATAGATATTGAGCTAAAGAAAGAAAATAGGGTTCTGAGGTCTCCATGACTACTATACATTCGTCAGGTAAATATTTAAGAAAACTTTTAAAATCATCTTTTTTAAAGACCCTCTTCTGCCCTATCAATTGGATATGAGCACAAAATGTATCTTTAGCAATGTCAACATCAGCTACTAGATAATTGGATTCTTGCATAATAGAATTGTTTGAAAATAAATAATAGACTACTAGTTAAAATCTTTACTCATTTACTCCATACTAAAGCAGGCTGTTAGCCTAACGAATTGTCCTAAATTGGTAAAGGAAAGGAGAAGTGACCACCATCCCATAAGTCTATATGACTAATGCCCCGATGAGGTCTTATCTCTTCTCCGGCTACTAGGAAACGTCTTCTCAATTTAGCCAAATTATATTTGGTCTATCTCTTTTACCAACCATTACCTCAAACTTAGTATGCCCCGTATTATCCCATCGCAGCGACGAACCGTCAATCACCTTTTCTGCTGCCAGGCAGTCCTGTCATACTCTGGTACATCTGGGAAAAAATATTTCTTGTCAGGCTACAAGCGTATTGTATACCTTCCAGGTGGCCCTATCAGAATGGAAGATAAAGCCTTCTTTGATTTCCCTATTATCTCTTGCGATTGACCAAGCCCTTAATACTGTATACTCTGTTGTCATATCCTTTGAGAGTGACCAACCGTTCCGCGCGGTGACTACTTTTCGCTTTGCTAAATCAATAATAGTGGTCAGGTAATTCCAATGGTTATTGACCCTTATACTTATATAAGTAATGTCAGTTCTACTGCAGCAGATACCCATACAATGCCAATATCGTGGACTTCAAATTCCCTATCAAGGATATTATTGGCTATTTTATAATCATGTTTTGAGTCTGTAGTTGTTACTAATTTCTTCGCTATAATATTTTTATACCCATTTTTTTCATCAATCGTGCTACGTAGGACCTGACCTTGTGATTGAAATACCTTTTTTGATTAGTTCAGCAGTTATCCTAGTACTCCCATAAGTACCTTTAATATCATCATAGATTTTCTTAATTTTCTTTTCCCAATTTTTTACTTCGCCAAGAATAATAAGAATTTTTACTTACTTTCAAACACTTACACATCGGCCAAGCCGCCTTATTCATATAGGAAAAGCCATATAGTTCTCTGCTATGAACTCGTATTTTTCCCACCTCCTCTGGAGAAGATGCCTACTGCGGGCAACCCCTGCCTTTTTTAATATGTCCCTTTCTAACTTTACCTCCTGTAATTCCTTTTGTAAGATTCTTATTTTCTTTTCTTCGGGGGACAAGGAAGATATTACCTTGTCCAGTGAAAGTTTTTTTACCACTTTCTTTTTCCTTTGTCCACCCATGCCCTTTAGATTTACAGTGTAGAGATAATACTGGAAATATACTATTTTTGACAAGAGTTGAGGTGAACTACCACCGTGCCAGAAACTTCCAGGTTCATGCCGTTCCACGGAGGCCGTGAATTAGTCCTCGGCTCTTGTTTTCGATTGAATGTGCCAATTAGAGTATTAAGCTTTTAGGCTTACGAAAGGGATAAGCGATTTCAATCTTTTTTATCTAATCTAATCTAAAATATGAAGTTCACTCACTTTACAGGTATTGACATCTCCAAGGACAGTTACGATGTATGCTTCTGTTCCGAAGAACTTCCTGACCAGTTTATTCACAGCAGGTTTGCCAATTCAGCGGTTGGATGTAAACAGCTACTCACGTGGCTCAAAAAGCATAAAGTATTCTATGGTACACTTTGGAGATATGCTGCTTCCTACAAGATCAAGGGTTGGCTTTTGCACTTTATTCTCCTTTACATTTGAAGCGTTCACTGGGACTTGTCAGAGGAAAGAATGACAAGGTAGACGCTCAACGGATAGCCCATTATGCTTTCCTGTACCGTCATAAACTTACACCTACGCAACTCCCTTCAGCCAGCCTACTAAAACTCAAGAATCTTTTTGCCTTCCGGGAGCGACTCGTAAAGAATCAAGCCAGCCTCAAACAGACCATTAAGGACCTGAAAAATACTGCTCACTTAGTAGAAATAAATTCATTGTCAGAGAGTCCGAAAAGCAGCTAAAGTTTGTCAAGCAGCAAGTAAAACAGACTGAAGAGCAGATTGAGAATACCATCAACGAAGACGATAAGTTACAAATTACTTTGAGGCTTCTCTGCTCTATTCCTGGCATCGGTCTAGTGACTGCCGTAGCACTGATTCTAGCAACCAACAATTTTACTGCCTTTAGCGACAGTCGCAAGTTCGCCTCTTACTGTGGTCGGCACCCCGATGGGGTAGCCCCCTTTGAACATACCTCTGGTACTAGTATCCGGGGTAGGACGAAAACTAGTCATCTGGCTAACAAACAAGTCAAAGCTTTACTAAGTAACGGGGCTGCATCAGCTATCCAATCGGATGAAGAATTAAAAATTTACTTTCATCGCAAAGTGGCAGAAGGAAAACCTAAAATGGTGGTCATCAATGCGATCAGAGCCAAGCTGATCAACCGCGTTTTTTCCACTATTAACCGGGGTACTGAATATGTAGTCTTGCGACATTATGGACAGTCGGCGTGACCGATTCAGAAGTACGATTATCTTTCTTATCGAGCGGTGAAAAGCAACACTTTTCACCGCTCGATAAGAAACACCAACCGTCGGGCGGTAGTAACCTTAAACTAATAATCTGCAAAAAGTCTTACGAATGATCAACTTTGAAAAGTTATATCATGAAAATTTGTTTTATCCTTAGAATTCACGGCGGCTACGGATCATACTTTCATTTAGTTCATAGTCTTGGGAGACCACCTAAACTACTATTTGACCAGATTGTAGCAAATCTTCTATCATCAGCTTGAACCGTGTCTCGGTGTCCCTTTTTCTTTATTTTTTGCCATAAACACTAAGTTATAATTTAAGTTTGGGCTTAACCAAGGTAGTAACTCCATTATGAGAACTTTTTATTTTAGACAACTTCAATATATAAAAACACTATTTTTAGGAAGAGTTTTAGAAATAGTTTTAGTTTTGCATGAGAATTTAAATAAAT
>JBCDJE010000386.1:0-4815 GCA_038748185.1 Bacteroidota bacterium | reverse complement strand
GTAAAAGGACATTTTTTAACAGTAAGCTTAATATTGGCATTTACCTTTCGTGATCGTGAGTCAAGGGAAACGAGAAAGTTTTCGCTCCTACCTTCTATTTTGAAAGAAAGTACACTATTGTCAGAAACTACCAAAGGTCTCACATTTAGGTTATGAGCACTTACCGGTGAGATAATAAAGTTGTTAGAATGAGGAAATACGATAGGCCCACCAACACTTAATGAATATCCTGTTGATCCAGTAGGAGTAGATATAATCAAACCATCTGACCAATAAGAGTTTAAGTATTCTCCATTTAAATAAGCATGTACAATTATCATTGAAGAAGAGTCTCTTTTGAGAATTGTAAATTCATTCAAGCCAAAGTTGACTCCATTAAAAATATCTTGATCCGTTTCTACAGCAATCATCATTCTCTCATCTATATCATAAGTTTTGTTGAGAATGGTTTCCATAGTATTTTTAATTCTATCGCTGGAAATTGTAGCTAGAAATCCTAATCTTCCGGTATTTACTCCTATTATAGGTATATTTTTATCTTTAACATACGTTACCGTTTCCAACAATGTACCATCTCCACCTAAGCTGAAGATGTAATGGGTGTTTTTAAGATCGGAAGGGCTTTGAAAAACCTTGTATTTTGGTAGACTAACATTCTTTTTACTAAAACAATTATGAAGTGTACGCGAAATCAACAGATTGACATCGTAAGAAGCTACTTCCTCAATAATGGTTTGTAACAGCCTAAATTTGTCTTCTTCAAGCGTTCGGCTATGTATAGCAATGTTAATCAATATATTCTATATGGTTTTGTTAGAGAAAGTATCAATTAAAACCTGAATATAGCTTTTTTTACATTTCGAATGAAACATGAGTGAGTGGATAAGCTTATTTATAAGCATTAAAATAAGCTATTTGGCAAATAGAATATTCTGGAGATAAATGACTTGATGTTTTTTACTTTCTGCTGCAGCCTTTTTAGAGGCAAGAGTAAATCTTCTCTTAATTTATATGTGCAAAAAGTAACCTAAATTTCTAGGTACTTAAGCAAATTATCTATTCTAGAAGATTCAAACTTTTGTGTTTCGTAGTCGTGGAATTTTGCCAGAATTTTAAATTCAAACCTTTCGAAAGTTGCAATAATTCTTGTGAGGTCTATGGTATTAACCTTAACAGTAACTAAGAGTGCATTCGCGTCTAATGCATCAGGTTCAGTGTACATGCTGATGATTTTTGCTTCATTCGATTCCACCAATCTACTTATTTCAGTGAGAGAGTAATCGATCACTTTAACTTCTAAAACAAAAATAGCCCCAATGGGCTGTGCTGAAAATTTGCTAATAAATTCAGTAGCTATATCCTTTACCAGAATAATTCCTTTAAAAATATTGTTTTCGCCAAATACAGGTAAAATTTCAAGTTGTAAATCTTCGGCTATCCGTATGAGTTCATATATATGATAGTTTTCATGTACAATTAATTCTTCATGGAGTAACCTTACCTCACTCAATGGTTGATTTACCTCTGGAAGGCTTTCAATTATTTCCTTACTAATTATTCCCCTAAAATCTTGTGATGTTACGATAGGTAGCTGCTTTAAACCGTATTCGTCTAACATCTCCAGTGCAAAGGCAACTGTATCAGTGGATTTGAGGTATGGAATACTTTTGTCGATGTATTTTTTAGCTACCATTATAAAATTTTAAATTAAAACTTTATTTCGTTCTAAGAAATTCTCAAATATTTTGTTGAATTCCTCAGGGTGTTCCATCATAGGTGCGTGTCCGCATCGGTCAATAAATCTGAGTTCGGTATTAGGAATTAGTTTATCAAATTCATGTGCTACTATTGGTGGTGTAATAGTATCATTTAAACCCCATATTAATAAAGTTGGTATACGGATTTTAGGGAGTTCCTTAGCCATGTTGTGTTTTTGGGCTGATCTTGCTATAGCTACCATCCTCAAACATGTGGGGATACTTTTTGTAATTTCAAATACCTCATCTATCAATTCTTGTGTAGCAATTTTAGGATCATAAAATGTATATTCAACTTTCTTTTTTACAAATTCGTAGCTGCCTCTTCTCGGGTAAGACGCACCCATTGTATTTTCAAAAAGTCCTGAACTACCCGTTAATACAAGTCTATTTACTTTATGTTGGTTTCTCAAAGTATAAATTAAACCAACATGTCCTCCTAAAGAGTTTCCAATTAGGGTAAGATCATGTATTTTTTTTGCTATGATAAAATCTTCTAGAAATTTAAGTAAACCTTCAAGACCTGCCTCTTTAATGGGCATATCATAAATGGGCATCATTGGGATTATGACCCTATATTTTTTGGAAAAATATTCTGTTACCTGTGTCCAATTACTTAAAGCACCAAATAAGCCATGCAAGAGTAACAGCACCTCACCATTTCCCTCATCTATATATTTAAAACCATTTTCTTCACGGATGTGTAATTCCATAAGATTGCATGTTAGATTTTAAAATAAACTTATCATATTTCTTATTAAACTACAAAATTACATTATTGGCTTCTAATAGTTTTAACATTATGTTCAGATAATCGTTTGATCTTCCTCTATACTAAAGTAAGTTGTATATTAAATATAATGCTTAAATTGTTAATACAGGATAGGTATTTAATAATGATAAACTTATCCTACCATATCAGGCCCTCTCTGTTTGTGATATGCGAAGTCTTTTATAAAAGCTAGAAAGTTTCAACTACCTACTATGAAGTATTTCCTACATCATTCGCTTAAATTCTTTATAATACCTTAAACTGATTCTCCAAATAACTAAAAATTAATTTCTAAATACTATTATTTAATTCGTTAATAACCAGCGGCTTGACCATCTTTCCTAGACTCAGAAGCACCATAATAAACTCCTTTTTCAGCATCGTACATAATTGCTTGGTAGCCTCCGTAATTTCCAACACTAAAAGAAACTTTATGCCCCATTAATACAAGTTTCCTAATTATATCATAGTCTATGTCTGATTCTAAATTCACTACGCCTCCGTCTTTCATTACGCTGCCGGTAGGTTGAGAAGAGCCAAAATGCAAAATTCTTGGTGCATCTCCTGCCTCTTGTATATTCATGCCAAAATCAATAATATTGGTTACGATTTGAGCATGTCCTTGTGGTTGAGTAGCTCCACCCATCAATCCAAAACTCATAAAAGGTTTGCCATCTTTAGTAATGAAAGCAGGAATGATGGTATGAAAAGGTCTTTTTCCGGGAGCATAGCTATTAAAGTGCCCTTCTTCAAGTGAAAATAATTCTCCTCTGTCTTGTAGTATAAATCCTAAATCGGTAGGCGTCATTCCTGAGCCCATACCTCTATAATTACTTTGTATAAGCGAAACCATATTGCCTTCTTTATCAGCAACTGTAAGGTAAATGGTATCACCATCTTTGAGCTTGCCTGCGTCAAGCGTTTTAGCAGCTCTTTCTTTATTAATTAATTTGCTTCTCTCTTTAGCGTAGCTATCAGAAATGAGCCATGCTACCGGAATATCATTAAAATCGGGATCTGCATAGTACTTTGCACGGTCTTCAAAAGCAAGTTTTTTAGCCTCTATAAAATGATGGATATATTCTGGACTATCATATCCCATACTTTTTATATCAAATTCTTCGAGCATAGTTAGCATTTGTAAGGCTGCAATACCTTGACCATTTGGAGGCAACTCCCAAACATCATAACCTCTGTAATTCACAGATACAGGGTCTATCCATTCAGATTTGTGGCTCGACATATCCTCAAAAGAAAGAAATCCTCCTTGTTCTTTCATATAATCTGCAATTGTTTCTGCAATAACTCCTTTGTAAAATACATCTCTACCATCTTTTGAAATTAGTTCCAGTGTGTTGGCGAGTTTTGGGTTTTTAAATATTTCTCCTTTTTTTGGAGTCGCACCATTAGGCATATATGTTTCCTTAAAACCAGGATATTTGGCTAATGATCTCGCATTCCTGTCCATATAAAATGCGATTAGTTCACTTACAGGAAAACCTTCTTTTGCATAATTAATAGCCGGTTGCAAAATTTTATCCATCGCTAAGTTTCCAAACTTACCGTGTAATTCAAACCACCCATCTACACAACCTGGTGTAGAAACAGGAAGCGGTCCTCTTGAAGGTATTTTCTCAAAGTTATTGTCGTGGAAATAGCTCATCTCAAGAGATTTAGGTGATCTCCCACTGGCATTTAAACCATAAAGTTTTGCTGTTTTTGCATCCCAAACTATTGCAAATAAATCTCCTCCTATACCACAACCTGTTGGCTCTACTAAGCCTAACATAGCATTAGCAGCAATAGCTGCATCAATAGCATTTCCTCCTTTTTTTAAAATATCCAGTGCTACTTGTGTAGCAAGAGGTTGGCTGGTTGCTGCCATGCCATTTTTAGCAATCACCTCTGACCGAGTAGCAAATAAATGTCCGGTAATTCGATCTTGGGCAGTGGTATAATTAGTAAAACATAAGGTGAATAATAATAGATAGATATAGTTTCGCATTTTAACTTCTTTGATAAATGAGTAATTAATTAGTTTCAATTGTTTATAAGGCAGAACTTAACTTTTCTTTTGCTTATTAAGAAAGATATATTAAATATAATAGAGATAGAAATAACAAAGTGCTGTTGAACCAAAAGTACATCTTCTGATTGCTTATTAAAATTATAATATTAATTTTGCGTTAGCTAGTCGAATTTAAAGCTATCTATTCATAACATCTTATTTTTCAAGCCTATTTAAATTATATATCTGTTTAATTGGCGTTAATTACCATCGAAATT
>JBCDJE010000385.1:0-4822 GCA_038748185.1 Bacteroidota bacterium | reverse complement strand
TTTCCTTATTATTGCTTTCATATACTTTAACAAGAAAATATATGTCAGCAAAAGTAATAAGCATAGCCAATGAAAAAGGAGGAGTAGCAAAAACTACGTCCTGTTCAGCTATTGGTAGTGTACTTTCACGATTGGGATACACCGTGATTCTTATAGATCTAGATCCTCAAAGTGATTTAACCATTTCTCTTGGTATAAGCCCTGAAGATAGAAATATTCATGATTGCCTCTTTACGCACAGGAAATTGAAAGCCTGTCCGGTAAATGAAAACTTGGTTTTAGTTGGAGGATCCCCAGAGTTCACTCCTATAGATTTCTTAGATAATTTGAAGAAAGACGATGAATACCAGTACGAAAACCCAAGAATGATTGTAAAACAATTTATTGATCAGGCTAAAGAAAAGTGCGATTACATTATTTTAGACTGCCCACCTAACCTTGAGATTATTACTCAAAATGCACTATTGGCTAGTGATTATGTTTTAATTCCTTCTGAAGCACATAGTTTCAGCATAAACGGAGTAGAAAACATTGTAGAACAGGTAACAAAATTTCAAAGGAAAGCCAATCCAGATTTAGCCATTCTGGGTATTTTCTTAACGCGCTACAGAACCAATACTAGAAGCCATGAAGATTTGGTAAAGTATTTTACCAAAAATCATCCTAATATTTTTCTACAAACATATATACACGAAAATATCACTTTACAAGAAGCTACACATAGTGGTAGAGAACTAGAAGAACACGATACTTTTAAAAAACAAAATAGCTTAGTGAAAAAAAAACAGCCCTTTAAAGGCTTGCAAGATTACAGAGAACTAGTTAGCGAAATTTTAAATAGAATATAATATGAAACGAGCATAAATTTTAAGCAGATGAAAGATGATAAAGACCTACTGCCTTTTAAGAGACCGAAGAAGAAAGTATTAGATGAAGATGATATCCCATTGGGTAAAGGAAAATCTGTTGGCAAGAAAGAGAAACCTGAAAAAAGTATTGACGAACCCAAACGCCATACATTCTTTGTAGATGCAGCTTTGCTTGAAAAAGTAAAAGACTTGGTTTTTACCAGAAAATACACGCAAGGCGATATACAAGTAAACCAATCAACTATTATCAATGAAGCACTTGAAAAGTACCTAAATGAATATGAAGGAGAAATAAAACCAAGGCCTCAATACATTCGCGATATTGAAGAAAAGAAATCAAGAAGACCCAACTCAAAAAGATATTGAAGTATTAGTTTTTAAATGGGGGAGGAGTTAAAATATAGTCTACCTCGTCAAGTCTTTATAAAAATGTTTTTCTGTAATTTTATTTTTCCTTTCATATTAAAAGTAAGAAATGTATCCAGCAAAGGTTTTAGGCTTACTTAGGATAGATTCCCTAGCATATTTGCCTTGTAAAATATGTTATTAACAAATCACAAAACTTAACGATGTTTACTATAAAATAGGTAGTATAAATTAATTAATCACTTATGGAACTCATAAAAATTTATCAGGGTAATGTGATTTCAGCTAGAGAATTACACGAATTCTTAGAAGTGAAAACAGTTTTTGCCGACTGGATTAAGAGAATGCTTGACTATGGATTTGAAGAGAATAAAGAGTTTTTCTCAAATTTGGGAAAAACCTCACAGAAGGGCGGTAGGCCACAAAAAGAGTACTTTTTAACCATAGGAACTGCTAAAGAAATTTCCATGCTACAGAGAAATGAAAAAGGCAGAAAGGCGAGAAAATATTTCATACAATGTGAAGAAAAACTAGTTCAACTTGCCCAAAATAAAAGGATAGAAGCATTTTTAAAATTAAAAGCTACCAAAGATAAACTTAGAGAGTGGGTGCTTAGTTGTGGTTTGGATGAATCTAAATATATTATTATTGATAAAGTAGGAAACATTACCCTATTTGGAGAGTATGTACCAGATAATGAACTAGGATTATTAGGTACAAAAGGACGAGATTTTGCTACCGAGGTAACAAACGAATTAGCTCAAAAGCATGAAATAAAAGATTTTGAACAGCTTAAAAAAACAAATATCAACAATCACTCACAGATTAAAGATATGCTACAGGAATCAGGTATTGATGCTACAAAGCTGGAAAGAGAGAATCCTATAAAGGGTTTGGATGAAGAGTAGAACCGTACTTTTTGGTACGGTTCTACAGCTTATAAAATTTATCAAGATTGTAATCTCAGCTGAATTACACGAATTCTTAGGAGTAAAAACAGTTTTGCTGACTGGATTAAGAGAACGCTTGACTATGGATTTGAAGAGAATAAAGCGTTTTTCTCAAATTTGAGAAAAACCTCACAGAAGGGTGGTAAGGCACAAAAAGAGTACTTTTTAACCATAGGAACTGCTAAAGAAATTTCCGTTCTACATAGAAATGAAAAAGGCAAGAAAATATTTCATATAATGTGAAGACAAACTAGTTCAACTTGCCCAAAATAAAAGGTTCACTGCATTTATGAAATTAGAAAACACAAAACAGAAGTTTAAAGATACTTTATTGGAAAAAGACTTAAGCGAACAAAACTATATCGAAATAGAAATTGCAGGAAAACAGGTTTTATGAATGGTGAAATAGTAGACGATGTACTTTTACAAACAGTCTTGCTATCAGCCAGAGATTTGGCAACTCAAATGACACATTACAACACCATTGCTGATGATTTAGAGCAAAAAGATGAGTCAAAGTAGGGCAAACACAAAATAGTACCTTAAAAACTTCCTAAACAGGGTAATATCAAAAAATTAAAAGAATCATGGAGGATGTTAAATTCAATATTTCAAAAGATGCTTCGATTTAAAATATTTAAATCAGAAATTAACGTAGGAAATGTCGAATATAGTTAGATTTGAAATCTAATATTAAATTACTTAAGCCTAACTATAAAACCTTATTCTCAATTATGCCTCCAAAGAAAACTGCAATATCTGGTCCAGTACGACAGGGTAAAATTTACTATAAAGGTGCTTTAGGAGGAAAGCCTACTATCCCATTTAATGACAAAAAATTAGAAGCACTTGCAAAAGAAAAAATGACAGCTGAAGCCAGAGCATACATTGTAGGTGGTGCAGGTGCCGATGATACCATAAGAGAAAACTTAGATGCTTTTTCCAAGTACCGGATTATTCCCCGAATGTTGCGTGATGTTTCAGAACGTGACACAAGCACTCAGTTGTTTGGTCAAAAAATCCCTTCTCCTATCTTAACTTGTCCTATCGGAGTACTAGAAATGGTTCATAAAGAAGCAGATAAAGCCGTTGGTAGAGCTACTTCAAAACTAGGAGTTCCAATGATAATTTCTAATCAGGCCTCCTTTTCTATGGAAGAGGTTGCAGCGGATATGGGGGAAAACCCACGCTGGTTTCAACTATATTGGAGTAAATCTAATGAATTAATAAAAAGCCTTGTTCAGCGGGCAGAGAAATGTGGATGTTCCGCCATTGTGGTTACTTTAGATACCACCTTGCTGGGATGGCGTGTACAAGATTTAGATCTGATGCATTTACCGTTTATGACAGGACAAGGTATTGCACAATACACAAGTGATCCCATTTTTAATGATATTGTAGCTAATAGTGACTTAGGAAATAAAGATATGCAAGTTCCCCCCGGATTAAAAGTTGATCCAGAGACAATAAAAGCTGTACAAACCTTTACAGATATTTATTCCCGACCTTCCATTACTTGGGAAGATTTATCTTTTTTACGAAACGTGACCGATTTACCTATTTTGTTAAAAGGTATTTTACATCCAGAAGATGGTGCTTTGGCTGTTCAATATGGGGTAGATGGTATTATTGTTTCTAATCATGGAGGGCGACAAGTAGATGGCGCTATAGCTGCCATTGACGCATTACCTAAAGTAGTTAAGGCTGTTCGAGAAAACAAGAGTGGCATTCCCATATTGATGGATAGCGGTATCCGTACAGGAGTCCATATTTTTAAAGCCCTGGCCTTAGGAGCACAAGCAGTTTGTATAGGTCGACCGTATGCTTATGGTTTAGCATTAGCAGGGCAGAAAGGTGTAGAAGAAGTGTTGTTAAATTTGATGGCAGAGTTTGAATTTACAATGGCTTTGGCGGGTTGTAAAAATTTAGATGAGATCGGAAGTTCCTCATTAGTTATTGATTAATTTCAACTTCATAGACTGTTATATATAGTTTCGTATGATTGAAAACGTCTTGTATGCTGATAGATTAAGCAAAAAAATACTTATTCCAAAACAACTCTTCTTTTGATACAAAAGAAAGTAGGGTGAGTCCAACTCCGGGAATACCATTTAACAAGTTCAGTTTGGGATTTAGGTTTTTCTTATCTTGTATTTCTTTGTCGAGGAAAAATACTGTTTTTTCTATCCAAAATTTATACCCTTCCCAATAGGCTTGATGCTTACTGAGTACATACAAATTTCTATATGATTGTGCTACTCCTGCAGCGCCATCATAAAAATTTGACGAAACGATTTGAGTTGACTTTTCTTCTTGTCGTATTAGTGTATTTAATCCAATTAAATCAGCAATTTTCGGAAGATCTTTATACTTAAGTAAATCATGTGCTTTATATAAAAGAATAGCTTGATTTAAATCGCTAGCAGCCCATGTTAACTGATTTGAAAACTCAACCTCATGATTGAGTTTTACTTTTTCTGGAAACATAGCAAAATTTTCCACATAGAAGTCTATCTCTCTTTTAAAAGAGAGTATATATTTTATTCCTGTTTCTACAATATCTACTATATTCTTTTCCTTAATACCGTTAGCATATATTCCTATCAATACTAGAAGAACACCTGAAAGACCATGAGC
>JBCDJE010000384.1:0-4834 GCA_038748185.1 Bacteroidota bacterium | reverse complement strand
TGAGTTTCTAAGGTATATATCAATTTTTCCTATTCCACCCATGGCATCAACTGCATTCTTGCAAATATTTTCAATAATCCATTCGAATAAGGGAATATTAATTTTTGCCATCATATTTTGACCAAATTTAGGTGTGATGCTAAATTTTACTTTGGTAGAAACCCTTTTTTGTAAATATCCTACTATATTTTCAATCGCTTCTAAAACATTTTCGTCAATGAGAGAAGGTTCAGATCCAATACTAGAGAACCTAGCAGTTATCATTTCAAGCCTTTGCAAATCTTTAGCTAACTCTGGAATAATTTCTTGGTCGAAGTTTTCATCTGCTTTAAAATACTCTATCCATGCCATTAAAGAAGAAATAGGTGTTCCTAACTGGTGTGCAGTTTCTTTAGCCAATCCTACCCAAACTCGGTTTTGTTCTGCTTTTCTTGTAGAACTAAATACAAAATATGCCAGTACTGAAAGAATTGCTATACCAGTAATTTGCATATAAGAAAAATAGCGCAGTTGTACAATAGCTTCAGAGTTATCGTAGTAAATAAACTGTTTAAAATTAGGGCCTAAATCCATTTCAATAGGTTCATAGACCTCTTTCATGTTTTCAATATGCTTGAGCAGTAATTCGCTTTCTTGCTCAGCACTTAAACTTGGCGAGACATTAATATTTCTCCAATGGATGGGTTCTCCTTTATCATCAGTAACAATGCAGGGTACAGAAAGCTCGGTATGAATGATTTCTGTAAATACGAAATTGAGTTCTTCGTCACTCGCAGAAGTTACTACAAACTGCAACGCACTGGCAAATAAATCAATTTGTTTTCTTTCTCTTTCTGCTAAATGCTTTACCAGAGAGTTTGTATAAATCACAGAGAAAAAACCTATCAGTAAAGCTATGGCTACTATTATCCACTTTAGTTTATCTTTATTCTGATAAATACTTATCATAAAATTAACATGCTAAAAAATAGGAAGAGCTAAATATACATACCTTGGGCTAATTTTACGAGTATATAATATCCACTATTATGAAGATTTAAGCTGTAGCCATAGCAGAAAAGCTGATCTCAGTTGCACCTGCATTTAGAATTTTATTTCCACAGGCTTCTAAGGTAGAACCTGTAGTCACTACATCGTCAACCAGTAGTATGTGTTTTCCTTTTAATACTTCTGGTTTAATTACACTAAAAATTTCGTTGACATTCATCCATCGCTCGAATCGCCCTTTTTGGGTTTGGGTCTTAGTATCTTTTTTTCTTTCTAAAACTGCTCTTTCATAAGGAATTTGTAACAAACTTGAAAGGGCTTCAGCATAACCATCAACTTGGTTATATCCACGCTTCCTTAATTTATAAGCATGAAGTGGAATAGCTACAATAAGATCAATTTGATGGAGGTAAGCACAATTACTCATTTGTGTGCCGTGTAGGTTGCCAAGCATAGTACTTATTTCTTCTACTCCTTTGTATTTTAGTTGATGCAATAAAGCCTGGACTTTACCCGATCTTATATATTTCAAATAGGCAAAAGCAAATGTTACTGGTAGCTTCCCATAAAATTTCGACTTAAAATCATTTTCTTTATAGAGGTAATGATCTGTAACTGGTAAATCAGCTCTACAAGTTGTGCAAATTAATTTTTCTTCTTCATTCACTAATTCATTGCAACAAACACAAGAAGCCGGAAAAAGTAGTGAGATAAAATCCCTAATCATTGCTATTTTTGAAAAATACTAGGTATTAAATACTACTGTAATTAGTGCAATATTATTTCGCTAATCAAGCCTTATTTTAGCATAATTAATTTATTATTAAGCTATAAAAAGAGTACCTTTTTCGAATTGCAAACAACAGCATATATCCTAAAAACTTTATCTCACACTAATATTATACTCTTTATGGATAAAATTGAAACATTTAGGTCGTATAGAGCTGAAATGAATAAAAAACTGATTAGTTCAGATGATAAAGTGATTAAAAGAATTTTCAGTCTTGATGCCTTGGCTTACAAGGAGGGAAAGCTAAACACGCAAACAAAAGAATTAATAGGTTTAACTTGTTCACTGGTTCTTAGGTGCGACGATTGTGTTAAATACCATCTTGAACAGTGTGTAGTAGCCGGGCTTACCAAAGAAGAAATTGTAGAAGGACTTTCTCTTGCTACCTTAGTAGGTGGCACTATTGTAGTACCACATCTTAGGCGGGCATACGATTATCTCGATGCATTATTTGAAGAAAACTAAACTTTATGAATACTCCTAGATATAAAGACCAGCTTTCAATAGAGCAACAATGGGAAGTTTTAATAGCAAAACTATCGAGAAACTTAGGAATTAAAACACCTGATCTTAATGGAGTACTCTTTTTAATAGGTGTACAAGAATTGGGACAAGGTAAGCAATATTTTAGCAAGGAAGAGAAGCAAGATCTTATGCATATTGCCATATGCAAAGTACTATCATTTTCAGGATATTATAAGCTAAAAGGATTAGATGAAAATGGTTGGCCACATTGGGAACTCCATAAAAAGCTCCCTTTCATTGATTTATTGGCGCAAGAAAACTTCTTGAAACTCCACATTATAGAATATTTTGAAAAAGAGGTGCAGTTGTAAAAACACACCTTATTATTAAAAAAACAGATTAACTAAAAGAATTCAGGGAAATGGTAAACTTAATCAGCTATAATATTAATGGAATAAGGGCAGCGCTAAAAAAAGGACTTACTGATTGGCTTGCAACTGAAAAACCAGACATTGTTTGTTTTCAAGAAATAAAGGCTACTCCTAACCAGATTGATACCCAAATATTTAGTGATATGGGTTATGAACATTTTTGGTTTCCAGCTCAAAAAAAGGGATACAGTGGTGTTGCAGTACTTACTAATCAAAAGCCTGATAATATAGTCTATGGTATGGACATAGAAAAATATGATAATGAAGGTAGGTTAATAAGGCTTGATTATGGTTCAATTACTTTAATAAATACCTATATGCCTTCAGGTACTACCGGAGATGAGCGGCAAGCTTTTAAATATGAATGGCTAGATGATTTTTATAATTATATTGAAAACCTGAAGAAGGAAAGAAACCAGTTAATTATTTGCGGAGATTTTAATATATGCCATAAAGAGATAGATATTCATAATCCGGTAAGTAATAAGAAGTCTTCCGGTTTCCTACCAGAAGAAAGGGCATGGGTGACTAAATTTATAGAAGCAGGTTTTACAGATTGTTTTCGCTTTTTTAACGAGAATCCACACAATTACAGTTGGTGGAGTTATCGTGCTGGTGCTAGAAAAAGAAATCTCGGTTGGCGAATCGATTATTTCATGACTTCAAATGCTTTAAATAATCATTTAAAACATAGCGAGCTCTTAATGGATGTTATACATTCAGACCACTGTCCTGTTAAACTTCAAATGACATTTAATAAATAGTACCTTTTCATAGTACAATTTTCCACTTTAATGAAGGAAAACCCTTAGCAGAAATACTTAACCTCTTAGCTATTCGTAAAGATAGAAGTCCTACCACTTTACTTGTGGGAAGATTTAGGTTAAGAATCTGTAATTAAATTGATACGTGTACACAATGAAAAATCTTTTCAAAATTTTTTTATTATCTGGTTTTTTATTTTCTGGATGTACGCCTAATAATGCTCCCGAAGACAGTATATATCAATTAAAAGAAACTAAAGGAGGAAGGTATTATGGTGGTGTATTTAAGTTAAATGAATCCGAATATATAAAAAACCTCAATCCGCTTAGTATTATCGATGTATATTCATATCGTGTTGCTTCGCAGGTTTATGAAGGGCTATTCAAGTTTAATCAAGTTGATATTACCCATGTTGAGTCAGCATTGGTAGAGTCATATATGATAAGCGACGATCAATTAAAATATACTTTTCACTTAAAAAAAGGATTATATTTTCACGACGATGAGTGCTTTGAAGAAGGAAAAGGCAGAGAATTCACTGCAGATGATGTAATATATTGTTTTAAAAGATTATGCACCCAAGATAAGAATAACCAAAGTTTTAATCTTTTTTCAGGAATAGTAAAAGGAGCAGATGATTTTTTTGCTATTAGCAAAGAAAAAGATATTTCTGAAATAGAAATAGAAGGCATAAAAGCTATTGATAGCTATACAGTAGAGATAGAACTTATAAAACCCAGCTCCATTTTTTTATATAATCTTGCCCGCCCTGGCGCTTTTATTTATCCTGAAGAAGCAGTTGAAAAATATGGAGATGAAATGAGGATAAAATGCGTAGGTACAGGTCCTTTTAAGATCAACATGATAGATCAAGATATCTCTATACTTTTAAAAAGAAATGATAATTACCACGAAACAGATGAGTATGGAAATAAATTACCTTACCTTTCTGCCATTAATATTAGATTTCTTGAAGATAAAAAAATTGAGCTATTAGAATTTAAGAAAGGAAATCTCGATATGATGTATCGCTTGCCAACCGATCATATTATTGAAATTCTTGATGATGCCGCAGCCAACGAAGATGGAACAGCCCCACAATTTGAATTGCAAAGAGAAGCTGAAATGTCATCTCAGTTTTTAGCATTTAATAATTTTAAGGGTATTTTTTCAGACATAAATGTAAGAAAAGCATTCTCTTTTGCTATTGACCGTGAAAAAATATTGGATTATGTGTTAAATGGAGAAGGTTATGACATTGGCAAATATGGATTTACACCTCCATCTTTTAGAAATTATGACATCGCACAAATCAAAGGTTACGATTTTAATTTAGATTCTGCCAGATACTACCTTAAAAAAGGAGGCTATGGCGACGGTAAGGGTTTTCCTGAAG
>JBCDJE010000383.1:0-4835 GCA_038748185.1 Bacteroidota bacterium | reverse complement strand
GCAGCAAAAAAAATGGAGCAAATCGATTTTCTATTGAAGACTGGATGTATGCTAAAGTAAATAATGAGGGTGCAGAATTCCAATTCTCTACTTATAAAGGGGACGTTTACATCAGAGTTAAATGACAATTATCATCATACCATTTGATCGTTGTCATCTGTGAAAGTTTAAGTCTCTTTTAGTTTTGCACCGTTCAATTATCTGAAGTAATTACCATGCAAAACCTCATTCGGAAATACAATGTTCCCGGACCTCGGTACACCAGTTACCCAACAGTGCCCTATTGGGAAGAAGATAAATTTACCGCTAAAAAATGGATTTCTGCTGCACAACAATCTTTTAATGAGAGTAATCTTTCTGAAGGAATAAGCCTTTATATACATTTACCTTTTTGCGAAAGCATGTGTACTTTTTGTGGGTGCAATAAAAGGATTACTAAAAACCATGAAGTAGAACAAGTTTACATTAAAGCTTTACTGAAAGAATGGGCGCTATATTCTGATCTTTTACCCACAATACCCAAAATAAAAGAAATCCACTTAGGTGGTGGAACGCCTACTTTCTTTTCGCCCCAAAATTTAGAAACGCTCATTGATGGGATTTTTAAGAAAGCTGTAAAATTTGATGAAAATTCTTTTTTTAGTTTTGAAGGACACCCTAATAACACAACCTTCGAGCACCTTGAAAAACTCTATCAACTAGGTTTTAGAAGGGTAAGTTATGGCATTCAAGACTTTGACCTTAATGTACAAACCTTAATTAACAGGGTACAACCTTTCGAAGAGGTAAAAAGAGTTACTGAGGAGGCAAGGGCTATCGGTTACCAGTCGGTCAATTTTGACATCATATATGGTTTACCCCAACAAAAGCTAAGCAGCGTAGAAAAGACCATTGCATTGGTAAAGCAATTAATGCCTGACAGGATTGCTTTTTACAGTTACGCTCATGTACCTTGGATTAAAGGTTTAGGGCAGCGAAAATTTACAACTGCCGATTTACCAGCACCCGAATTAAAACAAAAACTATATGAAACGGGTAAAGAACTCTTAAAGGAAAGTGGCTATCTTGAAATAGGTATGGATCATTTTTCTTTAGCGCACGATAGCTTGTGGCAAGCACTGCAAAGCCAGAAAATTCATAGGAATTTTATGGGCTATACGGAATCGAAAACCAAACTTATGATCGGTCTTGGAGTCTCTTCTATTAGCGATTCTTGGACAGGATTTGCTCAGAATGTAAAAAAAATAGAAGATTATTATAAATTATTAGCTGAAAATAAACTCCCTGTTTTCAGAGGGCATATTCTCAATAATGAAGATCTAATCATTAGAAAACACATATTGAATTTAATGTGCCTTTCTGCTACTGATTGGCAACCCGGAGAGTTAGGAGAAAATGAGATAAGCATTCATAGCAGACTGGAAAACTATGAAGCTGACGGTCTGATTGAAAAGGGAGTATACCACGTAAAAATCACTCAAAAAGGAAAAGCTTTCCTCCGCAATATCTGTATGGCTTTTGACACAAGACTTTGGCGAAAAAAGCCTGAAACACAATTATTCTCTATGACAGTTTGAGTCTTTACTTTAAGTATTAATTTTCAGGAATTTCAACACTGAGTTCACGAACTGCCGGCTCGATTTCTTCTGCAGTTGGTCTTTTCCCTTCCCATAGCCAATAAATATTGGATCTCAATGCATTGAATGAAGCCAGTAAAACCGGTAGTGTTAACAAGGTTAAGAATGTAGCTATCCCCAAACCATAAGCTACCGATATAGCCATGGGAATAAGAAACTTCGCTTGGAAGCTTGTCTCTAAAATTAAAGGACCTAAGCCTGCGATAGTGGTTACAGAGGTAAGTACAATAGGCCTAAATCTTGAAAGGCCTGCCTCATATAAAGCGTCTTTAAAGGTTTTACCTTTTTTTAATAGATTATTAAACGCATTTACCAACACCAAAGAATCGTTCACCATGATACCTATTAAAGCCAAGATACCATAAGCCGAAAGAAAGCTGATAGGTGCGCCATGAACAAAGTGTCCCCATACTACACCGATAATTCCAAAAGGAATAGTTATTAATACGGTTACTGCTTGCAAAGTAGACCTAAAAGTAAGAGCTATAATTGCAAAAATAAGAATGAGCACTACTATCACTACTTTTGATCCGGAACCTGCAGTTCTTGAAGCAGCTTTACTTTGCCCGCCATACTCAACCGTAACCGAAGGATATTTACTCAAAATAGGAGGTAAAATATTATTGTTAACCTCTGCCACCATATCTGTAGCTGAAGCACTTGGATCACTCAAATCTGCTTCAACATTAATTTCTCGTTTGCCATTTAAATGGTTAATAGCAATTAATCCTCGCTTTACTTCAAAAAAGGCAATCTCTCTTAGTGGAAACTCTTGACCGCTATCAGTCCTGATACGCATATCTTCTAGTTTTCCTACCGACCTACGATCAATTTCTTTATATCTTACCCATACTTTCACTTCATCTAGTCCTCTTTGCAATCTTTGTACTTCACTACCAAAAAAACCTTGCCGAACTTGTGTAATCACCTGTTGTAATGTTAAGCCTAACAAATGGGCTTTTTCCTTCAATTTTATATCTATTTCTCGCAAGCCTTCTTGGTCACTATCAACTATATCTTTGAGTTGAGATAATTTACCAAGTTCTGCTTTTAACTCTTCTTTGGCATTGTTTAATTCTTCTAAATTATTTCCCAGTAAAAAAACTGAAACAGGTTTCCCAAAAATAGATCTGATGCCATAAGAAACTTTATCTGCTTCTGGAATATTTCCTGCTTTTTCTCTTATTGCATTGGTAATTTTAAAGCTGGGAATATCCCTAGTTTCGGCATCTAACAAGCTAACATTCAGCAATCCTGTATTGATACTTGGTCCTACACGTTTATCTACAAATCTTATAATTTTTAAACTATCTTCTCTTCCAGCTGAAAACTCTTTATTCACCTCAAAAACTGCTTTTTCCAAATGGTCAAGCCATTTGGACGTAACTGTGCTACTTGTACCAGAAGGCAT
The DNA here is from genome assembly GCA_038748185.1 of Bacteroidota bacterium. GTDB lineage: Bacteria > Bacteroidota > Bacteroidia > Cytophagales > Flammeovirgaceae > Chondrinema. Next base: position 1,787 of record JBCDJE010000383.1, on the reverse strand, counting down.
CGTTAAATTGATAGAAATTACATCAAACTCTAAGGGCGGAAAGAAAGTGGTTTTCACAATACCGCCTCTTACAGCAGCTATACTTAGAATTAACACCGCAATGGGTACGGCTAATCCCATTGTATGGTTGTTTATACAGAATTTTAAAATAGGAGCATAAAGCTTTTTCTTCATCCAATCCATAAAGGCAGCCATCTTTTTTTCTACTACACCATCTTTTATGCCTTTTTTTAATGAGTTGGAATGAGCGACATGACCAGGTAAAATAAAGAAGCCTTCTATAAGTGAGAACAAAAGTGTAACAATTACTACAAATGCAATATTGTTGGCAAAATCCCCTATCCTTCCCTCCAAAAAGAAGAAAATTGAAAATGCAAGAACTGTAGTTACGATTGCTGAAAATACGGCTGGTAATACCTCTAAAGTACCGTCAACTGCCGCTTTTGTTGGTGATTTCCCTCGCTCATAATGCTGGTATATATTTTCAGAAATAACAATCCCATCATCAACCAATATCCCAACTACTATTATCATCCCGAAAAGTGAAGATATATTGATAGAGATGCCATATATAGAAGCCAGAATAAACATCCCAAAAAAGGAAACTGGTATACCTAAAGCCACCCAAAAAGCCAGTCTAAACTTCAGAAAAAGTGCCAGAAAAATAAGCACTAATATAGATCCAACAATACCATTTTCTAGTAATAAATCAATCCTTTGATTTACAACAACAGCCCCGTCTCTTATCATAGTAGCGGCTATAAAATCATTCCGCTCATTAAATGCTTCTATATATTCATTTACTTTTTCAGAAATATAAATGATGTCTTCTTCAATGGTATAGATAAATATTACCGTAACAGCCGTTTTTCCATTAGTTTAACTGAGGTTATGTACATCTGCCCATTTATCATTCACATCTGCAACATCACTCAATCGAATAATGGTACCGTCATCAGTGGCCTTTACAATGATATCTTTTAGGGCATCGGCGTAATATTCTTTAGAACGAGATCGAATTAGCAACTCTTCTGTTTCGCCTTTAATAGTCCCGCCAGTAATTTCAAGATTTGCCCTTCTTACAGCTAAAGTAACTTGATCGAAAGTTAATTGATAACTTCGCAAGTCATCTTCTCTTAAACTTATTTCAATCTCTTCCTCTGGAAAACCAGCCAACTCCACTTTCGAAATACCAGGAATTCCTCTAAGGTCATTTTCAACTTGCCTGCCGTAAGCCTTTAAGGTTTTTAGGTCAGCCTTGCCACTGAGTGTAAAAGTACAGGCAACATTTAAGTTTTCTCTTTTATAAATTGCCGGGGGTTCCATCCCATCTGGAAAAGAACTGATTTGATCTACCGCATTTTTTACATCTTGTAAGATGAGGTCAATGTCGAAAGCTTCATCAATTTCAACCGTAACAGAGCCCGAGTTTTCTTGTGAAACAGAAGAGACTTCTTTAATACCTGTTAAGCCTTTTAAATTATCTTCAATTTTCAAAATAATCCCTTCTTCGATCTCTTCAGGTGAAGAGCCGGGATATATTACTCTCACATTGATAATCTTGCTTTCCGATTCAGGAAAAAAAGCTGATTTTAAGCTTGTCAAGCTGAACCAACCAAATATGAAAGTCATTGCCAACAAGGCATTACCGGCAATGGGATACTTAATAAAATACTGAATGACTGACCTCATTTGTATAATCTGCTAATAAAAAAATAAAAACATGCACTATATTTTAGGTATAATCTTTAATGCAGTTTAAGTCACTTTTTTTACTTGAGTATTGT
>JBCDJE010000382.1:0-4842 GCA_038748185.1 Bacteroidota bacterium | reverse complement strand
GCTTTTTAGACCGCTTTTAACGATTCTTGGACTTTGGCAGGCAGGACAATGCAGTTCTATTTGTATAGTCATAAAATCAATATAGAGCTTAAATTACTGACTGTCAAATATTTAACATATCATACTTTTTGAATCACCTCCTATTTGTTTAATGATACTAATACATAAGGGTTTGTTTGCCATGTCACTAGTTTTTGAAGTATATGATCCAACTTCTAAAAAACTAAATACAGGCAGTGATACTTTCCTTGATGAGTGGCACTATTTGAACAGCATTTTATTGCGCTAATTCATCAGCAATCGGTGGCTTCATTTGGCGGTATTATCCAATATGTAAAACTTGATAAGTCGCACACCCCAAACGGGTATAGTTTACATAGCCATTATCCGAGGAGTTAGGAACATCTCAAACTGTTCGAGTACCGTTGTTTCATCCATTGTGACCTGCCTATCTATGAACGTAAAGAGCGTGGCAAGCTCAAAAAGGCAGAAGTATCTTTTTCGAGGGACTACTCACGTTTTATCTTGAAATATGAAGCGGAAGTAATACGATTGATTAAGCTACATCAGTGTTTCGTGAAGGTAGCCCAGACTTTGGTGGTATACCCTCAACGTGTAGAACAGATTTATCATTACCATACTGTTGAATTACATGGTGGCTACCTAGCAGAAGTATCCACTCATATAGGCTATGATGAAACATCTTCTCGTAAGGGACATGAGTACATCACCACTTTTTATGATATGCATACCCATAAAATCGTTGGCGTTTATGAAGGCAAGTCATCTGAGTGTGTGGCAGCTTTTATGCATGACCACCCCAACCCACAGGCAGTCCAAGAGATTTCAATAGATATGTCTCCTGCGTTCATTAAGAGCCCAAGCCAATGTTTTCCACAGGCAGCTATCACTTTTGATAAATGGCATGTGATCAAATTACTGTACAAACATTTGGGCGAGCTGAAAGGAAAAACCCATCGGTTCAAAGTGCTAATTGAGTTGCTGATGGAAAAACTCTCAGCATTTTATCGATTGAAAGATAAATAAGAAGGGGCTGCACAGTTAAGATTTATCGCTGACTTTGCGCAGGAGCAAATGGGCAAGAACACATTACCAAAACGATAGATCGCTATTGGGAGGGGATATGTCAATATTGGGCATCAAAGATGAACAATGGGGTGTTAGAAGGTATCAACTCCAAAATACAGGTCATCAAAAGGGTAGCTAGAGGTTTCAGATATAAACAGAACTTTATGAAAATGATTAGATTCGTCTTCTTCAAAAATGATTATCAAGTAATTTCATAAAGAACCTTTAAAGTTTACAACTGTGCATTCAACCGAGTTTAAAAATCGTTTTTAATAGTGCTGTATTTGTTTGGTAAATTATGTATTTTGTTATAGAAATATACACCAAAAATCAATATTGAAGAAGAAATTCAAAAATCGGCTTAAAGTTTAAGAAAAATTTCAGTCACTTATTTTCATCTCCAGATAAGGATTAAATAAAGCTTTTTTGCAAAGGCATTTACTTTTATTGAAGTAAACTGCCTATACTGTAGTGAGTCATGAAGCCAAAAATAGATGATAAGAAATGAGTTTAATAAAACTATTTTAAACGCTTCAAATCAGTTCTAAATATAATAGAGTTTTCTATTTAAATCTCGAATTAACAAAAGCATATCCGATAGTAATACTTGTTAGTATGGAAAGCCTATGCGAAAACTACTACTCGTTCTTTCTCAATTATTTTTAGTATTCTACTTTTTAGTACTCTCTTTCTTTTAATAAGTACAACTTTTCTTTGGAGCTATCTTTTTAGAATTATAACATATTTTATCATTTACAATTAAACCAATTTTTATTTTTTTCATTTATGTACGTAAACTTTTAGCTGTATTAATTTTAAAACAGTATTTATAATTCACTTTTTGCTTATAGTTTTGCAAGATTAAATAATTATGGAATCCTATATTTGGATAATTATTTATCTGTATTTGGTAAATATAAAATGTTCCACGTGGAACATCTTGCTTTAATAAATAATAATATGAGAAATAATTATGATGTGATAGTAGTAGGAGGAGGACACGCTGGTTGCGAAGCAGCTTATGCAGTAGGTAGACTTGGAGGAAAAGTATTACTTATTACAATGGATATGAATAAGATTGCTCAAATGAGTTGTAACCCAGCAATGGGAGGAGTAGCAAAAGGGCAAATAATTAGAGAAATTGATGCATTAGGAGGAATGAGTGGGGTTATTACAGATAAATCTATGATTCAATTCCGAATGCTAAATAAGTCTAAAGGCCCGGCAATGTGGAGTCCTAGATCACAAAATGATAGAATGCGCTTTGCAGAAGAATGGAGATTAATGTTGGAGAAAAATCCAAATGTAGATTTTTGGCAAGAAATGGTAACAGAGATTATTGTTAAAAATGATAAGGTATGTGGTGTTAAAACCGGATTAGGAATAGAATTCTTTTCAAAAGCAGTAGTATTAACTAATGGTACATTTCTAAATGGTCTAATTCATATTGGTGAAAAGAATTTTGGTGGAGGAAGAGCAGGAGAGAAGTCTGCTAAAGGGATAACTGAACAACTTGTTAACCTTGGGTTTGAATCTGGCAGAATGAAAACAGGAACACCACCTAGAGTTGATGGAAGAACGATTAACTACCGTTTAATGGAAGAACAGAAAGGTGATGAAATGCCAGGTAAATTCTCTTATTCTGATAAGACCACTTCACTTAAAGAACAAAGAAGTTGTTTCATTACCTATACAAACGAAGAAGTCCATGAGGCTCTCAAAAAAGGATTTGATAAGTCTCCAATGTTTAATGGTAGAATTCAAGGTTTGGGCCCCAGGTATTGTCCATCTATCGAAGATAAAATTAATAGGTTTGTTGAAAGGAACAGACATCAGATTTTTGTAGAGCCAGAAGGTTGGAATACAGTAGAAGTTTATGTAAACGGCTTTTCAACTTCTCTTCCTTTTGAAGTACAATATGATGCACTTAAAAAAATCAAAGGTTTTGAGCATGCAGTTATGTTCAGGCCGGGTTATGCAATTGAATACGACTTCTTTCCTCCAACACAACTTAATCTAACACTTGAAACTAAAATTATTGAAAATCTCTTTTTTGCAGGACAAATTAATGGAACTACAGGCTATGAAGAAGCTGCTTGCCAAGGATTAATGGCTGGGATTAATGCATTTCAAAAAATAAGTAATAAAGAAAACTTTATTCTACAGCGATCTGAAGCATATATCGGTGTATTAATAGATGATTTAATTAATAAAGGCACCGATGAACCATATAGAATGTTTACTTCCAGAGCGGAGTATAGAATATTACTAAGACAAGATAATGCTGACTTAAGGCTTACAAAGAAAGGATTTGAATTAGGGCTTGCATCTAAAGAACAATATGAAAAAGCAAAAAACAAAGAAGAAGAAATAGAAAACTTAATACAGTTCTTAAGAAAAGAAAGTATAGCTCCAAATGAAATCAATATTTATCTGGAAAACTTAAATTCAGCAAAAATTGACCAAAAAGTAAAACTATCTCAAATAATAAAAAGACCACAAATAAAGCTAACTCATATTGAAAACTGCACTAACAAAGTTCATAATGAATTAGAAAAGTATAGTACCTTAATAAAAGAACAAACTGAAATATTATTAAAATATGAAACTTATATTGAAAAGGAGGAAAAAATTGCTTTAAAACTTAACAAACTTGAAAACCTTAAAATAAATGATAGTTTAAAGTATCAAGATATTAAGGCAATGTCCAATGAAGGAAGAGAAAAATTAATGAAAATAAAGCCTAAAACTATTGGACAAGCATCAAGAATTAGTGGAGTAAGTCCTGCTGATATCTCAATATTAATGGTTTACCTTGAAAGTAATACAGTTATATCTAATTAGTGACTAAATAATGAATAGACTTTCAATATTATTATTACTGTACATAGCTTTTTTTGTATATAGCTGTGCTAGTGAACAACCTCCCCCAGGAGGACCTAAAGATGAAAAAGAGCCAGAATTAATATCGACAATTCCTATTAACGGAAGTAAGAATTACAAAGGTAGAACCATTCAGTTTGTATTTGATGAAGCTGTACAGCTTAATAATATTTATAAGCAATTACTTATTACTCCAATTACTGAGGATCTTAAGTATGAGTCTCGGGTAAAAAAAAATAGGGTAATCATCAATTTTGAAGAAGATTTTTTAGAGAATACCACCTATACAATTAATCTAAGAGATGCAGTAGTTGATATCACAGAAAAAAATATAGCTAAAAATGTGAAAATTGCATTTAGTACTGGTAATTTCATAGACTCATTAAGTATTAAAGGAACAGTTAATGATTTATTTACAGGCTTACCTCCTAAAGACGCTGTTGTAATGTTATTTAGGCCAGAAGATACATTGAATGTACAAGACCCTTATTATCTCACTAAAATTGAAGAGGATGGTAGTTATTTATTAGAAAACATTAAAGTAGCTGATTATCAGATATTTGCATTAGAAGAAGAAGATAATAATTATAGATATACAAAAGATGAAGAAGAGAAAATAGGCTTCCTTACTGAAAATATAAAACTTGATAGCAGCATTACAAATTTACACTTCAAAGTTGCGTCCTATGACAACGCAGAGCTAATATTTAAACGAGCAACCAGTAGAAACCAATATGTAGAACTTTCCTTTTCAAAACCATTAAAAAATATAGAGTTATTATTCAGTGATGATTCATTTCAAGATTCTATTTATTATGCTATAGAAGAAGATATAGTAAGATTGTATAATACAAAAGTTCCTAAAACCAG
>JBCDJE010000381.1:0-4854 GCA_038748185.1 Bacteroidota bacterium | reverse complement strand
CAATGAAATAGCATCTATTAAAGAATACACCCGAATTGCAAGTAGTACCCTAACCCTTTCTGTAAATAATAATTATTTTGAAGAAAGCATCCACTTTGTAGATAAAGGATTTTTTAAGATGTTCGACTTTCCTCTACTAAAAGTTCATGAAAAAGGAATTACACAACCCAATACCATAATTATATCTGAAGAAAAGGCTATTAAGCTATTTGGAAATGAAAATGCCTTAGATAAGGTACTTAGCTTAAAAATTAATGGGCAAACACAACTGGTAAAAGTAGTTGGGGTAATTAATCCTAAAAAGGAGCAATCAAGTATCCAGTTTGATTTCTTAGCTCCTCTTGATCTATTCAGAATAGAGATAGGTGAACAGGCTTTTAATTCATTTGATTATGGAATAGTAGAAAATTATATTTTAAGCAATACCGCCAAGTCAAAAGAGGAGATAGAGTTGTTATGCACACAAGCTGTACAAAAGTATTCTAATGAAGAAAGGTATAAAAAAACTATTGGACTACAAGCTTTAAATAATATTCACCTTAATGATACTATTATAGGTAATGCTACCTATACAAGCGCCCAAAAGCTATATGTAATGAGTACTTTAGCTTTTGTTGTATTACTGATTTCTATCCTCAATTTTATTACACTTTCTACTAATCATGCACTAAACAGAGCTAAAGAACTAGGAATACGAAGCTCACTAGGTGCTTTAAAAGGTAATCTTAGGCAACAGTTGATTAATGAATCTTTTTTTGTTGCGCTATTCTCAAGTATGATAGGAATAACAATTGCCTATTTGGTTATGCCTTATTTCTCACATTTGGTAGAGAGTAATGTAGTATTTGTTTTTGGGCCCAGAGAACTACTATTTATCGTGGTAATAAGCATTATAATCGCTTTGGTGAATGGCAGTTTACAATCCTATTTTTTAATTAAGAAAAAAATCATCACTACGCTAAAACAAAATATTATTATTTCTAACAAAAATAGCCTATTCAATCAGTATTTATTAATCGTTCAGTTCTCACTAGCTATATTATTAATAATCGGAGCATTAAGTATTCGTATGCAGATGCAGTATATCCAAAATAAAGACCTAGGCTACGAAAAATCCAGATTGATTGAGATGAATATAAATACTTCTGAAAATATAGAGGGCACACGAAAATTGGTCGAAAGGTTTAAAACCAAAGCTTTTCAAAATAAACATATATTGGCAGTGAGTGCTTCTATGAACAATACACGAGAACCTTGGACGAAACTAGCATTTGAGCAAGAAAATGGACAATCGGAACAATTATTTTATAATCAGATTGATCCTGAATATTTAAAAACATTGCAAATAGAACTATTAGATGGAGAAGGATTTAAAAGAGATTATACTAAATATAAAAATGCCATTATTGTAAATGAAGCCTTGGTGAGGCATTTTGGTTGGGAGCAGGCAATGGGTAAACAAATCCCAGGAAAGAATTTTAAAGAAGCACATCAGATAATTGGTGTAGTAAAAGATTTCCATTTCAGTTCGCTTCATCAGCAAATAGCACCTTTGATATTAGCTGTAGATCTTGAAGCAATTGAATCAGGCATCACAGGTTTAAATACTTATATCTGGCCTGCTAATATGTATCAAATTCTTGTTCGTATAGCGCCTGCTGATTTACCTCCAGTGATACAATCTCTTGCAGAAATATGGAAAGAAGTAGCGCCTGACAAACCTTTTGTCTATCATTTTGTAGATGATGTTTTAGAGAAAAAATATGCCAACGAGCAACGTTGGGCAAAAGTGATGAATGTTGCCTCAATTTTCGCTATTGTGATTGCTTGTATTGGACTCTTAGGACTTATGCAGCTATCAGTACAAAGAAAAACTAAAGAGATTGGGATAAGAAAAGTATTAGGTTCTTCAATAGTTAATCTGCTTGTATTATTTTCTAAAGGATATATCAAATTAATTACTATAGCATTCGTCATTTCCATCCCCATTGCTAACTATTTCATTTCCGAATGGTTGCAAGCATTTGCCTATCGCATAGATGTGAAGTGGTGGTTATTTGCCTTGCCAGGAATCACTGTTTTTACACTTGCTTTAATCGCATTAGGTGGGCAAAGCATCAAAGCTGCTCTAGCTAATCCGATTGAAAGTCTAAGAAGTGAGTAGATAAAAAGTATTTTGTTCTAAAAAATCTAATAACTATGATACAAAACTATTTCAAAATTGCTTGGCGGAATTTGTGGAGAAATAAATTATTTACCCTTATAAGTATAATTGGGCTTTCTATAGGAATTACTTCATGTCTACTACTTTTTACTTTTATAAAGTACGAGTTAACATTCGATAGTTTTCATCTTCAGTCAGATCGAATTTATAGAGTAGTACAACATACCCAATTTTCTGAAGGGATGGAATATTGGAATCATACTGCTTATCCTTTAGCCGAAGCACTCAGAAATGATTTCCCCGAATTAGAAATGGTCGCACAGATTAGCGGCCCTGCGAAAAGATTGCTTAGTATTAAAGCCGAAGATGGAAGTATTTCGAGATTTGAAGAAGATCAAGTACTTTTCGCCGATTCATTCTATTTGAAAAATTTTGATTTTAAATGGATTGCCGGGAATACCCATACAGCATTCACACAACCCAATTCGGTTATTCTGACGGAAAGCCTTGTAAGCAAATTCTTTGGAGAAGGTCGCTTAGAAACAGACGAAGTTTTAGATAAAAGTATTTTCTTGAATAATAAGGATGAATTAATTATAACGGGTATTGTGGCCGATCCTCCAGGAAATACAAGTTTTCCTTATAAGCTGCTTATCCCTTATGCCTTTTTCAAAACTCATCATGAATATGCTGCTAACAATTGGTCTGGTAATTATCAAGGAACCACCTTTGTTATTCTTCCTAAAAATTACCCCGTTTCGGCTTTTGAAAAAAGTCTTGCCCAGTGGAAGCGTAAATATTTACATCCGGAAGATGATCAAATGATTGCTTATTTTTTGCAACCTTTAGAAGCGATTCACAATGAATCATTATACGGATCTGCTGTTGGAAGTTATACTATTCCAAAAAAAATGCTTTGGGGGGCAGGTGCTATTGCTATATTCATATTATTGATTGCCTGTACTAATTATGTAAATATGTCTACGGTACTTCTAACTACCCGTTGCAAAGAAGTCGGTATCCGAAAAGTGATGGGTAGCAATAGAAAACAATTGATCTATCAGTTTTTTGGAGAGAATGCTTTGTTGGTATTTTTTGCTGTTATTTTTTCTTTAGTACTAGTACATTCACTTATTAGTTTGCTTAACAAAGCGCTTTATATCATTCATCTTCAACTTGTTTATGAACCTGAAGTTATTTTAGCCGGTTGTATCATTGGCATTGTCGCTACTGTTTTAGCAGGAGCTTATCCAGCTTTTACACTTTCAGCATTCCAACCTATTACCGCATTAAAAAATAAATCGGGTGGGAAACTGGCAAAAGGATTGTCATTACGAAGCGTATTAACTGTTTTACAATTTACCATAGTGACTGTGCTGATTACAGCAACTTTGGTGGTGAATGAACAAATGGGATTTATCAAAGAAAAACCACTTGTTTTTAATCAGAAAGCAATTATTACTACCTCTATTCCCAACCAGAAAAAGCGCGAAACTTTTAAAAATTTACTAAGTTCAAATACTCATATTCAATCCATTTCATTCAATTCTGATCCACCTACCACCACTGATAGACAATTAGGCACTAATTACAGACTCCCACACCAATCTGAAGAACAAGGCCAACATGCTGAAATGAAAGGGGTTGATGAACATTATTTGGATTTTTACAATTTGCAGCTAATTGCCGGACGAAATTTTATAAAGTCTAAAGAAAGATTTGATGAGTTTATTGTCAATGAAACATTAATAAAAGCATTCGGTTGGCAACCTGAAGAAGCCCTTGGAAAGAAGTTGGTAATTAATGAAGGAGAAGCTACAATAGTAGGGGTAATTAAAGATTTCCACAATAATTCACTTCAAGAAGAAATCAGTCCTTGTGTGCTTATCAATTGGAATTTGTGGTTTGATAGAGCAAGTATTCAACTTAATAGCACAAATAATCTTTCTATGTCCCAAGCGCTAGCTTTTATTGAAAAAGAATGGAAGGAAACTTTTCCCGAATGGATTTACAAATATGAGTTCTTAGAAGAACACTTGGCTAAAAATTATGCTGTGGAAGCACTCATATTCCAAGGATTTAAAATGTCTGCTATTATGGCTATTATGATTGGGTGTTTAGGTTTAATAGGTTTATCAACTTTTATTACAGTACAGCGTACCAAAGAAATCGGTCTTAGAAAAGTGCTTGGAGCATCAGTGGCAGGTATATTATTCTTGCTCTCTAAAGATTATATCAAACTCGTACTTATCGCTTTTCTTATGGCAGTGCCCATTGCCAATTACTTCATTTCTGAATTACTTAAGGAATTTGCCTATCGCATTGAGTTGCAATGGTGGCTATTTGCACTGCCCGGTGTGGTTGTTTTATCTATTGCTTTACTAGCTGTTACAGGGCAAAGTTTTAAAGCAGCTAAGGCTAATCCGGTAGATAGTTTACGAAGTGAGTAATCGAGTACGATTTGTGTTATTTCATTTATTGTTAAAGTGATATTCATATTATCCACTAGCGCGAGAGAGATCGCTATGTATATTTTGTGATTTATCAGAACCTATGTATATGAATCCGCCTATGTTATTTCTTTTTTATTTCTCAACAACAAAAGATATGGAAATAGTAGTGTATGATTCACCATTAGAATATAATGTGGCTATGAATTTTGTAGTAAATCATTTAGTGCCTGTAATACT